>NZ_JABRWH010000001.1:1200000-1500000 GCF_013248975.1 Neobacillus endophyticus | reverse complement strand
CATGAAAGCAGCACGTTTAGTATTAGAATATTTAAAAAGCATGGGAGTTAAGTATGTGTTTGGTATTCCAGCAGGGTCAGTCAATGCCTTTTTTGATGAACTGCTTGATATGCCGGAAATCACACCGATTGTCACGAAACACGAAGGAGCCGCATCCTATATGGCTGCGGCTTACGCTAAATATACCAACAGCTTAAGTGTCAGCATCGGCTGCAGCGGGCCAGGGGCGACCAATCTCGTCACCGGCTCCGCCAATGCCATGCGTGAGCATATACCTGTCCTATTCTTAACGGGAGCAGTACCAGTCAATACATTCGGATTAAATGCTTCTCAAGAACTAAACGTGGAGCCGATCTTTCGCCCCGTCACCAAATATAGTGTCACCGTCAAGGATTCGAAGAACGTACTTAAAGAAGTCATCAAAGCAATGGAAATCGCCATTTCTGGCGTGCCAGGCCCTGTACATATTGCGCTGCCAATCGATATTCAGCATGGACAAGTCCCAATGGCCGAAATTCCGGCCCTGCCAAAAAGAAAACCGATCGTTCCAAACCTTGAGACCATAAAGGAAGCGGCCAAAGAGCTTATAGCAAGAGAAACCGGCTACATTTTTGTTGGACAGGGTGTCAGGCACTCAGTAGAGCCATTGCTGGAGCTGGCAGAAATGCTGGATTGGCCTATTATCGCCACTCCGCAGGCAAAGGGGTACATCCCTGAGCACCACCGCCTGATGGCAGGAGTGTTCGGATTCGCCGGTCATGAAGCGGCGTCAAAATTGATCAATGAAGGCGATGGCCAAACCCTATTGATTGTTGGTTCAAGCCTAGGTGAAACGGCAACGAATAATTATAATCAAAACTTGACAAAAAATCGCTTTACCGTACAAATGGACTTTGACCAATCTGTGTTTAACCGCAAATACGATATTGATCTACCTGTTCTCGGCGATCTCCATTTAAGTTTGATATTTTTAATTGAAGAATTAAGGGCGCTGGGCCTAGCTAGAAAGACCGCGAAAAAGGTTCTCGAAAACAATCGAGAATGGGGTGGAGATAGCAGAGAATATAACACGCAAAATGTCTTGTTGAATTTGCAAAAATATTTGCCGGCTCACACGAGGTATACAGTTGATATCGGTGAGTTTATGTCCTATGTCATTAATTATATGAAGGTACTAGAGACGGATTCGTATAATATTAATGTACATTTTGGTGCCATGGGAAGCGGGATTGGGTCCGCCATTGGCTCTAAATTGGCAGAACCTGAGCGGCCTGTTGTATGCATAACAGGTGATGGCTGCTTCTTCATGCACGGAATGGAAATCTTGACGGCAAAGGAATATAATCTTCCGATTCTGTTTGTTGTCATGAACAATTCGCGGCTGGGGATGGTCTATCATGGACATGCCTTGCAATTTAAGCGCACCCATCCTTCCTTCGAACAAGAAGCCATCAATATAAGTGCAATGGCAGCCGCGATGAATATCCCAAGCTTCCGAGTGTCTGAGCTGGATGATTTAACTGAAGATGTAATTCATAACTTAATGAATCTAAATGGTCCCGCGGTTCTTGAAGTGGCGTTAGTTGATCATAATACTCCGCCAATGGGCGACCGGGTGAAGTTTTTATCTTCTTTCGGGAAGTAGATGTTTGAGGAATGGTCATATAAGGTGAGAGGTGTTTTTGTCTCCCTTATATGACTTTTTTGTATATATTAAGAGGAATGAAGTAGGGGGTTAGAACGTGATGAAGGTACCGCCAAAGGTATATCCGTTTTAAAAACTAGTTCTATTCACCAGAAATAAACCTTCCTAATAAGTAAGTAAAAGGCTTTTAAAAAATAACTGGTTTTATTTTGAAGTACAAAAATTAAACTAGTTTTGAAAATAACAAGTTCATTCGTATGAAAAAACACCGAAAAAATAAGCGGAGATTTTTCGGTTAGATGCAGAATGGAGCCTGTTTCAGGGGATATAAGGGAAGATTTTCCGATTAAACTAGGAAAAATCACTTATTTTCGCATTTTTCTAGTCAATAGGCGGAATCTCTCCGTCTAATTTAGCCTTTATTATTAATAATTACTAATTAAGCGGAATTTTTTCCGTCTATTTACCAGATTGGGTGCTAAACCTGATTCCCAACAATCCGTGCGGACCCTCTTGATCCTAGATGCGGGAATTAATTTTTATTGGTACAGTTACTTTTTTATGTGCGATTTACCTTACCAAAAACTCGTTGCTTTTTAAAACACCTATCTATCAATAAAAGGGGTATCCACATCAGATATGATTTGATGCCCCTTTTTTAATGTTTTTTAAAAACTTGTGTTTGAAACCAGAACCCGTTATTAAAAAATGCCTTTTTATAGATGTTTGTATGAAGTTTGAATAACCTTAAGGATCGATCCCATCGTTTGCCCTTTAAAGGAATCTGGAACCGCTTCACCTGTTGGATTGGAGTAATAACAGCTTCCAACGGTTTCGTCATACTTGTAACCTATATCAGTTAATAATTGCTGCAACTCTTCGGGCAGCCCATTTAGGCCTGTCTGTTCCATGAAATAAGGGGTTGGAAAGACTTTCGCATCGACATCACCTTCACCCGTGTATACTACAAATAAATCCTGCTCATGGCGGATTACCCACTGCTCTTTTGAAAATAAAGAGATGCGTGACCCTTCTAAGGCGGAGATCGCATCCAAATTAATTCCTACAGTTTGATTGATTAGCTGGCGGATAACAGCCCCATTTATATCTTTTTCATATTTAGCAAGATGTGAATCGAGCAAACCGTTGACTGCCGTCTCTCCTAGATGACCGTCTATGATAGGAGTTGAATCTAAATCAAACTGGAAAATGGATTTTACAAACTTGATAATCTCAAAACTGGATATTTTACCTTCAAAAGAATCAACGTATCTGTCCATTAACTCAGCTTTGGGCATCTTTTTAATTTGCTCATCCAACACGGTTTCAAGGCAATTTTCCCCGATCTCTTTTCTTAATGACATGCCCACTCTGTCTATTATTTCAGAGGGGTATGTGTTTAAGCATGTTTGCTTCATTCATCAACCGCTCCCTTCATAAAATTTTCTGGTGTAATAACCTATTTTTCTTATATAACATAATGGAAAAAGAATGAGAAGAAAGTGTTTAAGCTGTTTTTATTTAATTTGCTGTTTTTATTTAAGATGCATTAGATTTGCTTTTGGAGGAGAGGGAGAAATATTCTCGGATAAGCGAAGATTACTCTCAATAAGAGAAAATACTCTCGGATAAGAGATTGTTATTCTCGGATAATTGAAGATTACTCGCGGATAAGCAAAAATTACTAGCGAATAAGCAAATTTTACTCTCGCTAGGCAAAAAAGACCGCCCCCTATTGTATTGGAAGACGGTCTCTTATTTTTTATTAGGAACATTAATGTTCCTAATAATGAACTAAACGAAGTTATTCGTCACACCGCAGGCAGTGTCAGCAGTGGCTTATTATACTCCTCTTCTTCGGAAGATAAATAATGTGCCTGCCGTAAGCAGTGATGCTCCAAATAGAAGATAGTTATAAATGTTTGTTGCCGTTTTAGGCAATGGATTCCCCTTCTTGGAAGCAGCAGTTGTTTGGGCTTGATTTGCATCCTTTGACGAAACTGATTTTTGAACTTCAACATTATAATTATTCGTATTTTGGGATGATGTTACCTTTTCAGGTGCGTTTGTGGCAGAAATTCCACTCTGGCTGCCATTATTGGCATTCTCACTGTTATTGACAGGAGGGGTTACAGTAGTGCTGCCATGGTTTCCATTATTCGAACCTTGAGATCCGCTGCCGTTATTGGCAGGAGGAGTCACTGGGTTAGTAGGCTGCCCGCTGTTCCCAGAACCTTGAGATCCATCGCCATTATTGACAGGAGGAGTCACTGGATTAGTAGGTTGCCCACTGTTCCCAGAACCTTGAGATCCATCGCCATTATTGGCAGGAGGAGTCACTGGATTAGTAGGATGCCCGCTGTTCCCAGAACCTTGAGATCCGCCGCCATTATTAGCAGGAGGCCCAGACTGTTCGTTATTCCCAGAACCTTGAGATCCGCCGCCATTATTGGCAGTGGAACCAGAATGCCCGCTGTTCCCAGAACCTTGAGATCCGCCTCCATTATTGGCAGTGGAACCAGAATGCCCGCTGTTCCCAGAACCTTGAGATCCGCCTCCATTATTAGCAGGAGGCCCAGACTGTTCGTTATTCCCAGAACCTTGAGATCCGCCGCCATTATTGGCAGTGGACCCAGATTGCCCGCTGTTCCCGGAATCAGAGTTCTCACCGCCGCTATTAGCAGGAGGGGTCACAGCACCGCCACCACTATTGTCTCCGTTGTTGGAGCCTTGAGATCCGCCTCCATTATCGGCAGGAGGATTCTTTGTGCCGCCGCCATCGCCAGAATCTGATGGAGTGTGATCGCTAAAAAGATTGGAAATAAAATTCAAGCTTAGAAAGCTCTGTATGGATGCTTTGAACGATTGTAATTCTTCATTAAAGTTAATAAGTGCCGAGTTATCTACGACAAGGTGTCCCCATTCATACTGTTTTTCAAATTTTTGATGGGGAGCATTAGCTTGAATTTGATCCAATGTGTAGTCTTGGTTAATAACATCCGCTTGTTCATTATTTACAAAAATCTCTTGAATCACTTTTACCATGCTGTTTACGGAGTCTTTCACAATCTCAATAACATTTCTAGTTGAGACGATTACGCCATTGTCTGTGGAATTCTTGGATGAGTCAGCAAGATTACTTTTCACCGCAACAGTCTGCGTACCTTCCATTTTGGCAGAACCGGAAGTAATGATACTTTCATTCTGCACTGCCGTAATGGATGTTTGCTGCTGACTGCTTGCCGATGAATCAGCTAAGGTCTGACTTTGAGAATTGCCTATTCCTGCAGCTTGCAATTGTAAAATAGCCGCTTGGTTATCTGCATTTGCTGTTTCACTTTGGCTGGCAGATGTATCAGATTTCTGGCTTTGGGAGGTATTGTCTCCAGTTGGTGTTGTTATGTCTTGAGCCTGTGTAGATGTCATGCTGGCATCCTGTTTTTGAGCTGCACTCACATTTTCAGATGACATGATCATCTGTATTTGCCCAGCCGTCAGAACGGCATTTTGACTTTGTTGGCTGCCGCCATTTTCGCTGCTTGTCGGATCTTCCTGGCAATCTCCAGTTATGGAGACCATTTGTTTTTGGCAAACAATGAAATTCGCTGTTTGATTTTGCAACGGCTCTGTGTCACCCGTTACATTCTGTGTTTGAGTCACTGCCGCATTTGCCGCTTGATTTTGAGTGCTTTGACTGGTTGGAGCAGCCGGCTGATCTTTAGAGTTCTCACTTGTCGGAGTACTTGTTTGATCGTTGGTTACCGGACTGTCTTGACCATCCGCTTGATCTTGGCTGCCCTTGCTTTCAGGTGCAGCTTGATTTTGAGTGCTTTGACTGGTCGGAGCAGCCGGCTGATCTTGAGAGTTCTCATTTGTCGGAGTACTTGTTTGATCGTTGGTTATCGGACTGTCTTGACCATCCGCTTGATCTTGGCTGCCCTTGCTTCCAGATGCAGCTGGTGATCCTTGGGTGTTCAGGCTGTCAGTAACATTTTGTTCTGAGGTGCTGCCAGAAGCTGCCTCTTGTTGAGAGGCTAAATTAGTACTGTTCTGCCCCTCATTCAGACTGCTGCCGCTTGAGGTTCCATTATTGTTATTTTGTACTGGAACTTGCTGCGCGGTTTGCAATTGTGCCCCCGAATCTGTTTCAGCGGTACCCACTGATGAAACCAGATTGCTTTCAGTTTGGACAACTGTTTTGCTTGCTTGTCCATCTAGATCTGCTGCCTTGGCGTTTATTGCATAGATACCCATTGTAGAGGTATTAAACAATAAACAGGCAAGCACGAGTTTTTTTAGCATTTTTCCCCTCCTTATTCATGCGTTATTGTGAATCATAAGTTCATTATAAAGAACGTATATATAAGATAAAATACTTAAATTTCGTCAAATTTCCTGAAAAAAAGAGAATTATTTTAAAAATAATACATATTCCTCCTATTTTCTCTGTTTTTCTCTAAAGGGAATACAATGTTCCTATTAAAGAACAACCTATTTTTTTACAATAAATGTTATTTGAAGTGGATATTTAGGCCAAAGAAACTAAAAAAAATTCTGAAAATAGAAAAGTTAAGAAAAAGTGAGATATTCTTAAATAACGAACGATTTTTGTTCTTAATTAAGAAAAAACGGACCAATTTGGCGTTTTTTTAAAAATTTCCACCGGTGTATACTCGATTTTGGGAATGCTATTTCCAAATTTTGAAAGTGGAGGATGGAAAAATGGAAAACTTCAAAAATATTAGAAACGTCCTTAACATGAAGAAAATTGTGAGTGCGGCGGTGGCAGCAGGGACTCTGCTAGGTGCAACTTCTGCTTTTGCAGCATCAGGAAAAGTAACTCAAAACCAAAATTTAAACTATGGTAATACACAGGATGCTTTAAGTCTTGGACAGCATATTTATCAACTTCAAAATAGTACAGCGGCAGTAGCTCCTACACAAACTGCAGATAATGCGAACCATTCTAAACAGAAACAGAATTTAAATGTAAGTGCAGCACAATCCCAGGTTGGTTTAGGTGCTTACATAGGTCAATTGCAGGGCGCAGGTAGCGAAACAAGCTTGGCTCAAAATGTAAACGGAAAAGATAATACACAAGGCCAAAAAACAACTGTGAAAGACTCACAGTCCCAGTTAGGAGCAGGTGTGTTAGTTGGTCAAATGCAAGGATCAGCCAATCTTGGCCAGCAAGGACAGGATGCTAAAGGCCATGGCAATGCTCAAAATGAAACAACAAAAGATAAAACGACTCAAGGTCAAGCTGGTGCAGGGATTTTAGTTGGTCAGTTACAAGGATCAGCAAACTTGAATGGCCAAAATCAATCTACTGCTGGAGCCGGAAATGGTCAGGATCAAGGCGTGAAAAATAAAACAAATCAAGGCCAGGGGGCCCTTGGGGTTCTAATTGGCCAAGTACAAGGTTCTGCTAATTTAAATAACCAAAGCCAGGATTCTGCTGGAAAAGGAAATGGCCAGACTCAATCTGCTGTAAATGGCAACAATCAAGCTCAAGGGGCATTGGGCGGATTAATTCTTCAAGTTCAAGGAGCACAAAATCAAAACAGCCAAGTTTCTGGTGCTTATGGAAAAAACAATAGCGTAGACCAAGGTACTGCCAACCACGCTGATCAAACACAACTTGGTTTAGGCTTGCTTGTTGGCCAGCTTCAAGGCTCTTCCAACTCAACAGCACAAGGCGCTGTGGCAACTGGTAAAAACAATGCTGTTGGCCAATATGCCGACAATGCTGCCGGCCAAACTCAAATTGGCGCATTCGGTGCATTACAAGCACAAGGTGCCTCAACTGATACAACACAATATGGTTCAGTAACTGGAAAAGGAAACGGCCTTGGCCAAGGTGTGGACAATGCTTCACAGCAAACGCAAGTAGGTGTTCTTGGAGCTCTTCAAGGTCAATCTTCTGATAACGGCACTCTTCAAATGGCAGATGTGACTGGAAAGAATAATGAAGCTGCACAAGGAACTGGAAATCAAACAAGCCAAACCCAAGTAGGCGGTCTTCTTGCTGCTCAAGATCAATCGTCTTCTAATGGTTCAGAACAACTAGCGCAAGTTGCCGGAAAACAAAACAGCGCTGGTCAATCTGCCACTGCTCAAACAGATCAAACGCAAGTAGGCGGCCTTGGTGTACTTCAATCACAATCCAGTGATAATAGTGCTGCACAAGGTGCTACGGTATTAGGAAAAGGAAATAGTGCTGACCAATCAGCTGCTAATCAAACAGAGCAAACTCAATTAGGCGCTCTTGGCGCAGTTCAAAGTCAAGGTACTGCCAATGATTCTACGCAAACAGCTGCAACTGTTGGCAAAAACAATTCAGCTTCTCAATCTGTAGGAAACACTGGTACACAAGTTCAAGTAGGCGGATTAGGCGTTAATCAACAACAAAGTGCCGCTTCATCTACAAATCAAGCAGCTGTATCAGTAGGTAAAAATAATACGACAAATCAAAGCGTAAGCAATAACACAACTCAAGTCCAAGCGGGTGCTGGAAGTGCTGTACAAAAACAAAGCTCTTCTAACTCAACATCCCAATCCGCTATTTCTATCGGAAAAAATAATACACAAAATCAGTCTTCAGGCTTTACGGTTGTTCAAGGACAATCAGCAAATTCTTCTAGCGCACCAGCAGCACCGCCAGCAGAATAATAAAGCAATGAACTCTCTCAGCTCCATCTAGTATATTGCTGGATGGGGCTTTTTTTGAGGGGCAAATGTTTTGCCTCTTACTATTATTGAATTGGAGGAAACGGAAGATGTTTAAAAAAATGGTTGGCTCTTTAGTAGCAGTTTCTACTTTAAGTGTTGGTCTTGGTTTAACGAATATGACCACTTATGCCGCAAGCTGGGATCAATCCTCCCTTTCGCAAAATCAAACGAGCAGCGGCAGTTGGGCCAGTTTATATCAAGCTCAAACGAAAAGTGTAACGGGTACGGATCTTCAAGTAAATGGTAGCAACAGTGATGGTCAAGGACAAACATCCTTTGTTACCGGAACTCAGCTTCAATCCGGTAAGTCCGATGGCGCTGCGACAGCCACTCAATCTGAAGGAAGAACAGTGGATGTAGGACAATCAGGTTCAGCAGGAACACAAGCTACATACGTATGTGGCTCTCCTGAACAGTCAACATCTGTTTCAAGTCCTAGCTATGTATTGCAGTCACAAACTAATACACACGCTGTTTTCCAAGCCCAAGGATCTATCAAAGGAGGTCCATCCATCCAAGGGCAAATCCTGCAAGGTCATTCCTACCAATTTTCTACCGCTATCTCTAAACCATAAAAAAACCGATTAACTGGCGCGTTAATCAGTAATTGTGGAAATAACTGTATATTAGTGTCAGGCACCGAAGTGTCATCTGGTGGTGCCTGACACCAACCATACGATTGGTTTATATCCGCGGCTCTTTTCTGGCGACACCTGATTCGTGTGCGGCTTTGATGACGGCTTCGCGGACGCGTTTTACGACTTTTTCGTTGAAGACGCTTGGGATGATGTAGGTTTCGTTTAGTTCATCGTCTGATACAACGGAGGCGATGGCCTCTGCTGCGGCTACTTTCATGGCTTCGTTAATTTCGGTGGCGCGGCAATCGAGTGCACCGCGGAAGATGCCAGGGAAGCAGAGAACGTTGTTGATCTGATTTGGGAAATCGGAACGGCCGGTTGCCATGACTCTTACATATGGCTCCGCAAGTTCAGGATCGATTTCAGGCTGTGGATTCGCCATGGCGAACACGATGGGATCTTTAGCCATTTTCTTCACATCATCCACTGATAAAATTCCTGGTGCAGATACACCGATGAATACATCAGCGCCCTCAATCACATCAGATAATGAACCTTTTAAATTATCTGGATTGGTGATATTGGCATATTCGTTCCAGTAAGGATTTTCGTATTGGGTATCGCGATGAATCGCCCCTTGCTTATCTACCCCGATGATATTGCGAACTCCGGCAGAGAGCAAAATTTTCGTACAGGCAATCCCTGCAGCGCCAATGCCGGTAAACACTACTTTAATATCTTCTTTCTTTTTATTAGTAATTCTTAGCGCATTTAAAAGACCTGCCAGAAGTACGACAGCTGTCCCATGCTGGTCATCATGGAAGACTGGAATGTCAAGCTCTTTACGCAGTCTATCTTCCACTTCAAAGCATCGTGGAGCAGAAATATCCTCTAAGTTGATCCCGCCGAATGCTGGAGCAATGGCTTTAATCGTGCGAATAATTTCTTCGGTATCTTGCGTATCCAGACAGATCGGGAAAGAATCCACATTGGCCAATTGCTTAAATAACATGGATTTTCCTTCCATTACAGGCATGGCCGCGGCTGGGCCGATATTACCTAAACCTAGAACAGCGGAACCGTCAGAAATAACGGCAACTGTATTACGTTTAATTGTCAATGTGAAGGCTTTTTCTGGTTCGTCCGCAATGGCTGTACATACATTTGCCACTCCAGGGGTATAAACCCTTGCTAAATCTTCCCGGTTTTTAATGGGAGATTTCAATGCTGTTTCAATTTTTCCGCCAAGGTGCATGAGAAAAGTCCGGTCGGAAATTTGCAGAACTTTAACACCTTTCAGCTTTGGCAGTAACTCACCCAGCAGCTCTCTTTGTCTTGTCCCGTGCACATTGATGGTAATATCGCGAATAGACTGTGTCCTGCTGGAGGAAATGACGTCGACCCCAATAATGTCACCACCGGCAGCACTGATGCAGCTGGCTATTTCACCAAAAGAGAAAACTTCTAAATCTAATTGCAGACGCATAATGATGTGTGTACTAGTCCCTTTCATAATTGACAACGATAACTCCTCCAATATTTATTTTATCCTTTAATTAGGATAAGGGATTGTTAGAATAAATCTTGTTCCTTCGCCTTCTTTTGTAAAAAGATCGATATCACCATGAAGTTTTTCCAAGCTTCGTTTCACAAGAAACAGCCCAAGTCCCCGATTGGTTCCTTTTGTTGAGAAACCTTTTGAAAAAATCTTGCTGGACATTTCT
Organism: Neobacillus endophyticus; assembly: GCF_013248975.1. Classification (GTDB taxonomy): domain Bacteria; phylum Bacillota; class Bacilli; order Bacillales; family Cytobacillaceae; genus Neobacillus; species Neobacillus endophyticus. Next base: position 1,489,321 of record NZ_JABRWH010000001.1, on the reverse strand, counting down.
TCGTTCATCCCGGCTCCATTATCAGATACTTCTAATGAAAGCTCGTGATCGTAATAATCGAAGTGTACGGAAAGTTTCTTTTCCTCCTGCTTCATGAGAGCTTCTAAAGCGTTATCAATTAAATTACCCAAAATGGTAATTAATTCATGGGTCACTTCCGGGTTATAGGGCTCTGGCAAGATCCCTTCCCCAGTAAAAGTAAGTTCAGCACCGAACTCCCTGGCGTAGCTCATTTTCCCAAGAATGAAGCCCGCCAAAGCCGGATCCTTCACTTTGCTGACAATGTAACCGACTTCATTTTGGAGATGGCCAGATATTTGATTAATATATTCCGATAGTTTTTCATATTTTTCTAGTTGAACGAGTCCCAAAATTACATGCAACTTATTCATGAATTCATGGGATTGGGCCCTCAAGGCTTCGGCATAGAGTTTTACACCGGTAAGTTCTTCGGCCAACTGATTGATTTCTGTTTTGTCACGGAACGTGGTGATTGCTCCGACAATTTCATTTCCCATACTTATGGGTAATTGGTTAGACATCAGGGTAATGCCAGATAAATCGACTTCTTCATTGATCCTGGACATTCCTGTTTCCAGGACATCTTTCAAGCGGAGGTTCGGAATGTACTCTTCTACCGAACGGCCGACAGGGTCTTCGTTTTTTCCGGCTTCTTTAAATAGTCTCAGAGCTTCATTATTGATGAGCGTAATATGTGCATCCTGATCAACTGCCAGTATGCCTTCCTTTGTGGATTGCAGCATTGCACTGCGTTCCTCCAGTAATTTCCCAATCTCATACGGTTCCAGCCCAAACATGCTTTTTTTAATTTTCCTGGCTAAAATAACCGCACCCATTACGCCAATCAATATACCAAAAATAACAGCCAAGTAGATGACTTTTTTACTGTTTCGAACATCCTGATTTACTTTATTCAGAGAAATTCCGACGGAAACGGCGCCAATTTGTTTGCCATTGGTTGAATATACAGGGGTAAACGCTCTCAATGAGTATCCTAATGTCCCTTTAGCTGTGGAGATATGTTCGTGTCCATTTAGAACCGGCCCTTCATCTCCTCCGACAAATCGATGACCAATTTGATCTGGGTTTGGATGGGATAAACGAATCCCTTTCATATCCATGACGACAATGAATTCCACATTTGTAATCCTGGTCATTTCATTGGCGTACGATTGAATGTCGCTCTCGCCCCGCTTTCTATCAAGAGCCTCAACAATGACAGGGGAGTGGGCTGCCATTCTTGCAATGGTTAACGCTTTGTCTTCCATGTTCTTTTGCGTGCTGTTACCTACCTCATTGCTTATAAGCAGATCGGTTACTAACAAGGCTAATGCTACGACACTGCAAACCAACACGGTAATGGTTGTTTGAAGTCTGAACAGGGGCTTTTTCTTTCGCAACGTGTTCACTTCTTTCATAACCGATACTTATTCATCGGCCTGCCGACAGAGCCGTATTGGATTTCCATTTTAATGTCTCCCTTTTTCTCGAGGTACTCTAAATAACGGCGGACGGTTACCCGGGATAATCCAGTACCTGCAGCGACTTCTTCAGAAGAAAGCGGGGAAGCCTGCCCTTTTAGAAATTGCAAGATTTGTTTCAGTGTTCGGTCATTCAGCCCTTTTGGCAAGAGCTCTTCTGTGAATGGTTCGGCTTGATAAGGCCGAATTCCCGTCATCGCATCTAAATCTGCCTGTTCAAACGGACGATGATCCTTGAATTTTCTTGCCGTTTGAAGATATTTCTCCAAGGCAGATTGGAATCGTTCAAACCGGAATGGTTTGACAATGTAATCAGATACGCCCGATCGGAAGATCGTCTGGATATGCTCCGGATCGCGGTTGGCGGTAAGAAGAATCACATCAACTGGAAAGTTTTGTTCTCTGATTTTTCGCAATAATGAAAGCCCATTCATATCTGGCAAAAAATAATCCAATAAGACGAGTTCAGGATGAACCTCCTCCAATAACTCCAGTGCTTCATTGCCAGTAGATGCTTTCCCGGCCAACTCAAATCCCGAAAGCTTGGATACAAATTCAGCGTTAATTTCCATCACCATCGGATCATCCTCGACAATCACCACCCGGATTGGCTGCATGAACTCTCCCCTTTGCTTTAATACTGTAAACCATTATATCCTACTTCCGCTCATAGCACCAAAGAAACAGCCACGGACTCCGTGGCTGTTTCTCTTCAAACTAGGCTGTTTTTCCAACTGAACGAGTGACTTCTTCTGTCCCTGTAAATTCATTTTCCATTTTGGAAACAACAACTGTCGCTACTCCGTTACCGATCAGGTTTGTCAAGGCACGGGCAGTAGACATGAAGCGGTCAACACCAAGAAGTAAAGCAATTCCCTCAACTGGTACACTTGGAAATGCCGCTAATGTAGCGGCCAATGTAACAAATCCAGAACCAGTAACACCTGCTGCCCCTTTAGAGGTAAGCATTAACACACCAAGCAGTGTCGCTTCCTGACCAAAGCTTAAATGAATGCCAAAGGCCTGTGCAATAAACAGTGCCGCCATTGAAAGGTAAATAGAGGTACCATCCAGGTTGAAAGAGTACCCAGTTGGGATGACAAGGCCGACAACTGATTTAGAACAGCCATATTGTTCAAGTTTTTCGACCAATTTAGGCATAGCTGATTCGGAAGAGGAGGTTCCAAGAACAAGGAAAATTTCGTCTTTGATATAGCTGATAAATTTAAAAATATTAAAGCGATAGAATTTCGCAATTAAGCCAAGAACCACGACGACGAAAACAACCATGGCCAGTACGGTTAAACCGAATAATTTCCCGAGAGAGACAAGCGAACCAATTCCAAATTGCCCGATTGTGTAAGAGATAGCACCAAAAGCGGCAATTGGAGAGTAGTACATGATGATATTTACAATGCGAAAGAAGGTATCTGATAGTTTTTCAAATAGCTCTAGAACGGATTTCCCTTTTTCACCTAAACCAGATAAGGCAATTCCGAACAATACCGCTAAGAAAAGAATAGGCAGAAGCTGTCCGTTTACTAATGCGCCCATAAAGTTATCAGGGATGATTCCCGTGATAAAATCCATGAAACTATGGCTGCTAGCTGCTGCTTGTTTCGTAAATTGGGTAATATCGCCTTTTGCACTGTGCGCATTCACTCCTGCACCAGGCTTGAAAATAGTGGCAAAAAGGATCCCGATTGCTAACGAAACTGTGGAAATGATTTCAAAATAAAGTAAAGCTTTTCCGCCAATTCGCCCAACCTTCTTCATATCTCCCATACCTGCAATCCCGACAACAATTGTTAAGAAGATAATCGGGGCGATGACCATTTTGATCATTTTTACAAAAATGTCTGACAGAACCTTTAACTCCGCGCCTGTTTTGGGAAACAATGCACCAAAGATAATCCCTAAAATGATGGCAATCAATACTTGAGTGGTCAAGCTTTTGAATTTGATCTTCATATAACCATCCTCCTAATCTATTAAGTTTATAAAATTGTAAACCCTTTCATTCGGCATATTTGAAGTATACAAGTTTAAAGAATAGTCAGACAATATTTTGGTTATATCGTTCTTTTTGGTGATTTTGGTCACAGTGAAAATAGGGATTTCCAATTCTGTACAAATCAAAAATATGGAGTATAATAAGTTGAAACTTTAAACATCAGGAGTAGAGTGCATTGAATAAACAAAATAGCCGTTATCGCTGGATTGTTTTTGCTGCCGTATTGTTTACATATTTTTTAATAGTGAGCCAACGCACAGCACCGGGGTTAATTTCTGATCAGTTGATGAAGGATTTCAATCTGACCGCAGCAACGATCGGCTTATTGACCAGCATTCAATTTTTGGCATACGCCGGGCTGCAAATCCCTGTTGGCATCTTTTCGGACCGATATGGGCCGAATTATTTCCTAATCATTGGTGCCGTGCTAAATGGTATAGGAACATTGATTTATAGTATGGCGCCGAACGCTTTTTTTCTTTTGCTTGCCCGATTACTTGCAGGTATTGGAGATTCGACCATCTGGGTGAATTTGGTACTGATTTTGAGCCAGTGGTTTAGAGTCCAAGAATTTGTTAAATTGCTTGGGATGGCGGGGATGGCCGGAAGCTTGGGCTTCCTGATGGCGACGGTTCCGTATTCCGCTTGGATTTCCAGCTTTGGCTGGCGGGCTCCGTTTTTTTCAACCGGAGTGATTTTGTGTCTTTGCGGGCTGATGCTTTATTTTGTTCTTGTTAAAAGGCCTAAGCAATTAGCCTTAACAGATTCCGAGTCAGGGGTGAAAAAGGCGGTTCGTAAGAAAGGACAAAAGCGGGAAAACACGCTTCTTTTGCTGCGCCGGATTTTTTCCAGCCGCCAGGCATGGGCCACCTTTTTGTGCCACTTTGGGCTTGTTGGAACGTATGTAGGGTTTATCGGATCGTGGGCTGTGCCATATGGGATGCATGTCTATGGCATGACCCGCTCGGGGGCGAGCCAGCTGATTATGGTCGGCCTGATCGGAGCGCTGATTGGCGCACCATTGACCAGTTGGATTTCCAGCAGGTTGGATTCGTTAAAGCGCCCCTATATTATTGTGCATATCATTGTATGTTTAAGCTGGATTGTCTTTCTCATTTTTGGAGGGAAGCCCCCTATTTATCTGCTGATGATTCTATTCCTGATCATCGGGTATGGAAACGGAGCCAGCTCCCTAACATTTGCCGTTGTTCGCCAATCGTTTCCTATCCAAGAGGTTGGCGTTGTTTCTGGATTCGCCAATACCGGCGGGTTTATCAGCGCGGTTCTTCTCCCGAGTATTTTTGGGAAAATATTAGACCATTTTCATGCAGCTTCGATTAGCACGGGATACCGCTATGGGTTTATGATCCCGGTTATGTTCACGTTATTGGGATTGATAGGCGGACTTCTCATTAAAGGGAAGCGGAAGGAAGCCGAGCAGACAGGTGAAGTAACGGCATAGAGCGGCGGGGCCGCCCGAGAGAAATTTCCATTTGACGAATAATGGCTAGTTCACTATAGTAAAAATAGAAAAAAGAATACCCGTACGCAAGCGGGAGAGGTTCATAGCTTTAAACCCTCTATAAAAAACTATGGATACATGACCGCAGGCCATGTCCATAAGGACGTGGCTTTTTATGTTTCCTGATTAGTTGGCAATAAAGCAGTAAAACTCTCTATTTGAAAGTGCAGGGAACTATTGGTAGGAGGTTTTTTTATGTCTGGGAGATCAGATGAACAAGGTCTAAAAGACTTAACGTTATTAGGAAATCAAGGTACTTCATATTCATTTGAGTATGCGCCAGAGGTTTTGGAGGCAGTCGATAATCTTCACCCTGAGCGTGACTATTTCGTAAAATTTAATTGTCCTGAGTTTACCAGCTTATGTCCGCTGACTCGTCAGCCGGATTTTGCGACCATGTATATTTCCTATATTCCGGATAAGAAAATTGTCGAGAGTAAATCATTGAAACTATATCTCTTCAGTTTCCGTAATCATGGCGATTTCCACGAAGATTGCGTGAATATCATCATGAATGACTTAATTAAATTACTTGACCCGCGCTACATCGAAGTTTGGGGTAAATTTACGCCTAGGGGCGGCATTTCCATCGATCCATGGTGCAATTACGGAAAACCAGGAACAAAGTACGAGGAAATGGCTCAGTTCCGTTTGATGAACCATGATCTATATCCTGAAAAAATCGATAATCGTTAAGGTATTCATCCCTTCGGCCCAATGGCTGAAGGGATTTTTTATGGGCAAGGCAGTTTTAGTGAAGTTCTTGATTGGGACAACGTTGCAATTTGTAGTCCTAATTGGACTTGGATTCCGTTCGTTTCTCGTTGCCTAATTTGTCCTAGTAAGATACATAAAAAAAGCGCATGGTCCTATTAAAAAATGGTGATAAAAAAATAGAAAAGAGTCTATGAATCTATTTTTGTTAGGAGAATTTTAAAATATTACAATTTTTTCTCCGAATTGTGACACATTCTTTAATGTCAACGTGATATTTTTATTGTAATTACATAGATGGGGAGAGAGATATGAGAAAATTATCAGTGATTCTTGTTCTATTATTCAGCTTTATTTTTACAAATGCTCCAGCTGAGGCAGCAGGAAGTTCACAGTTAATCATTATCAACAAGCAAACGAATACTCTTGCATTCTATAATGCTGGCAAATTGGTCAGAACTTTCAGTGTGGCAACGGGGAAAACCAAAGATTTAACTCCTGAAGGGAACTTTAGGATTGTCACAAAGATCATAAATCGCCCTTACTATAAGCTGGGGATTCCTGGGGGAGACCCTCGTAATCCGATGGGGAACCGCTTTATGGGATTAGATGCAAATGGTACATACGGTGATACTTATGGAATTCACGGGACGAACGATGAGAGTTCCATTGGAAAATATATAAGCCACGGCTGTGTCCGAATGCATAATGCAGAGGTTCACTGGCTGTTTGATCAAGTGCAATTGTATACCCCTGTCATCATTACTTATTCTAGCAGCAGCTTTGATACGATCGCTCAATCAAATGGCTATAATGTGATCTCTAATGGCTGGGTACAAGTTAGTGGAAATTGGTTTTACTATGTAAACGGTAAAGCAACAACTGGATGGATGTTAAAAGGCAGCCAATGGTATTATTTTGACGGCAATGGCGTCATGAAGACCGGCTGGGTGCTTTATAAAGGGCAATGGTATTACCTTGATAAAAGCGGTGTTATGAAGACTGGCTGGGCGCTCTATAAGGGATATTGGTATTATTTAGATAAATCCGGTGTGATGCATACCGGCTGGCTGAGTGTTGGCGGGAAGACCTATTACCTTGATCAATCGGGTACCATGAAGACTGGCTGGGTGCAAATCAGCGGCAAATGGTATTATTTTAATAAAGATGGCTCAATGGCTGTCAATACAGCGATAAATGGCTACAAAGTGGGGCCGGATGGCGCCTGGATTCAGGTGGATTATGTGGCATTAGGGGATTCTCTAGCTGCAGGAATGACGCCTGAGGGGCAGGATGGTCCAGTTGTGAATGGCGTGGATCCGAACTGGGGATATCCGAATTATATTGCCCAGGATTTTTCAAAATCCTATCAACTTCTGAAATTTGTTAACTATGGTGTTTCCGGCTATAAGACGGATAATGTTTTAGCCGATTTGGCCAAGGCAGATGTGCAAAATGAAATTAAAAAAGCTACGCATATTACGATAGATATTGGGGCTAATGATGTGCTCCCATTGCTAAAAACAGATCTAAATCAGGTGCCTCAGGCCATTACGACAGCTGGAACAAACTTATATAAAATTTTGAGCACCATTGACCAACTGAATCCTAAGGCAAAAGTCTATGTTATGGGATACTACAATCCATTCCCATACTATCCACAAGACCAACAGGCTAAACTAGTGCCATTATTACAAGGGCTAAACGGAGCGATTCAGCAAGATGCTGTGAAAAACGGAGCCACTTTCGTTGCAACCGACGCAGTCATTGCAGCAAACTACAAAAACTACATTACGAACCCTCAGAATATCCATGTAAGCCTTCCAGGCTATCAAGTCATAGCAGGGGAATTCTGGAAGGTTATGCAGTAAAAGTGGTGCCTGACACCACTCGGCAGCGGTAGCCTAAAATGGTGCCGCTGCTTTTTTGTGTCCACCGAGGTAGACATGCTGTAGGGATTAATGGGGAAAATATCCTTTTAAGGTATATGTGTTGGGGGATTGCCGGATTGTTGTAATTGAAACATTTGTAACAATTTTTCGTGTATGCAAATTTGTTTACATGTTTACTTTTTGCAGACACTTCGTGTACAAATTTGTTTACATGTATACAAAATAGTTTACTTGGCTTTATAGCAAGATGTGTACAAATTTGTTATCGATGTTTACATTTTTGTGTGCATTTTTTCCAAAGTTTACAACCTGTTTACAACATTACACTTGTATTTCTTTTCGGTCAGCGCCATTGAGAAATCTAGTAATCTCCTATACCCTTATAGAAAGCAACTGGCCAGTACATAATGCAAATCTATTAAAAAGGAATGATCGGAATGACTAAGTCCAGAATTGCGGCTGTTGATGTAGGTAATGACTCGATTAAAGCTATTCTCGGGGAATTAGAGTATGAACTAAATATTCCTAACATAATTGCAAGAGATACCGTTGACCGCCCTGTGATTGGGATCGAAGAACTTGATGATAAAAATCCGCTGGATGGCATTCATATTAAGGTGCACTCCCCTGCCCTTAAAGAGAATAACGTTATTTATCGTGTCGGAAACTTAGCAGCCAAAAGTAACAATGCCACAGAATTAGATCCAGGCAGCAGTAAATCAGAAGAAGATCAAACCTTAATTATGCTGTTTGCTACTCTTGCCATGGATGCGGTGAGAGAGGAAAATGCGAAAATTTTTCCACAGACCAAAAATGTGATTGATGCCAATTACACGTTAGGAACCGGCCTGCCTCTCCGTGAAGTAAAGGAAGGAAAAGATGCGGGTTATCGCTCCAGGCTAATCGGCTCAGTGCATCAGGTGGAATTTCTTGTAACCCCGAAATACCAAGGCTTAAAAGTAAACATCAAATTTGAAGAAGTGAAGGTCTATCCAGAAGGTTTTGCTGCATTTATTAACCTTGTCATGGACCATAACTTGAAAATTATCAATAAAGATTTAATTGATAAACGTATTTTAATCCAAGATATTGGCGGGTTATCAACCGATATCGCCGTCATTAAAAATCGTAATGTAGACGATGATAAAGCCCAAGGCTTTAATCTCGGGGTATCTGAATCGCTCGAAGCAATTCGAGAGGAAATTCGAATCAAACACGGAGTCGAATTAGACAGCCGCAGTGATGTCGTGGAAATTATTACGAGAAAAAATGACCGCAACCACATCATGGTGAAAGGAAGCCGCACGAGTGTCCATGACATTGTCGATCGGATCCTTCTAGATTTGGCGAAAAAGCAGTACCGCCTGCTGCGCAATGTTTGGCAAAGGAATTCACAGACGGAAATCTGCTACTTTGTTGGCGGCGGTTCCCATGTTTTGAAGGATTACATTAAAACGCTGAATAATGGGTTGGACGGCTTCAACATTGAATTTTTTGAAGATGAAAAAGAAAGCATTTGGATGATGGCGAATGCTTATTATAAGCTGATTATGGATTATGTTAGGAAAGCGGAAAAACAAAAGGCTTCCCAAGAAAAAGCCCCTGTGAAGAACTAAGGCGGCGGGCCCATGAGTAAGGCAGCCACTAGTGAAATTAAGCGGGGCCAGGCCCTATCATTCCGCATCCCTTCCGACACCCCGGAACATCTGGTTAAGCAGCTGCAAAAACTAAAGGAAGCGGAGAGGCGTAATTTCTCCAGCAAGCTTGCGGAGTTTGTCCTGCAAGGGGTTAGCAGCTCTTATTCCCGGGAAAAGGAGACGGTCACCATCCCCCTCCCGAGAACGTTATCGAAGGCACAGCGAGATTGGTTAAAACATGAACATTCCGAGGCCTTGCTGGGCAGTATCGTATATCAGCTGATTTCTGACCCGTTACGGGCCACCGCCTTGCTGGCCTCACTAAATAGCAATTCAGTCGACATTGATGAGGCCCTATATCTTCAAGAGAAAGTATTTCCCGAGCAACTTTCTGAGATGGCTGCGGCTGCTTCAGAAGAAATCCCTTTTCAAGAGGAAGCTGCTTTTACAGTGGAAATCGATGATGATGATTTAAGTGAGTTTGCTTGGGAGCCTGGAGTTGAGGAGCCTGCTGCTGCCAAGGAAAGTGATGAGGAAGATTGGGATGCAGATGAGCTGCTGGGCGGGTTTTTAGCCAGCATGAATAAGTAATGAAAAAGGCCATGATTTGGATATCGTGGCCTTTTTTTTGCCGGAGAGTTTAACTTTCCTATCAGGCATAAGTGAACTAGTGTGTTTTGTTTGGCAACTTTTTGCTGGGAGTATCGCTGCCCTGCTTTTCCCGATTTTTCTGGTCCTTTTCCTGTCTTTGATGCAGCTTTTCAACAAACTCATGGGTGCTTTCATTTCCTGTCACTCATTACCCCTCCTTTACTGAACAATCGTTAATGTAACCAACCCGAATGGAAAACATGCAAGTTTTTCACAAAACCACCTGCAAAATGGACGAATAAAAGAATGTTAAACACATTTGAAAAGTACATATGTAATAAATGGTGCCTGACACCCGAGGGGGGAATGAAAGTGCTAGTAGTAATTTTGGTATTTTTGTTTGTTGTGTTTGTTGCTGGTCCGCTATGTTTGCTTTTTTGGCTTCAATATTTGGCGAGAAAACCGCAGCATTCGATTATCCGGGCGCATCCTTATTTGGGCTGGGTGCGTTATCTATTGGAAAAATTAGGGCCAGAACTAAGGCAATATTGGTTTGATAGTGATAATGACAGCAGCCCGTTTTCGCGTGCTGATTTTTTAGGGGTTGTCTTTTCGGCCAAATATCGAAGTGATCTGCTAAGCTTTGGTTCCAAACGGGACTTTGAAAAATCAGGATATTATCTAGCTAATAGTTTATTTCCGTTATTGAATGAAGAATTAAGAGTGGGCCAACAAGATAAGATTCATGCAATGAAATATAAAATCGATCATGAGGGGCTGTTGACGAGACGTGAACATCTGGAAGAGGATAAAACAACGCGTTGGCTTTACGTAGAAGAAGATGTGATTGTCGTCGGCCCGGATCGTGATTTTCCATGGAAACTTAGCGGGCCATTCGGTGCCTCGGCCACCTCTTATGGTGCGGTTGGCGAACATTACATTCTCTCTACAGGCAACGGCAGCCGTATGGCGGGAGGTTCCTGGATTAACACTGGCGAAGGCGGGATTGCCCCTGAGCATTTACAAAGTGGAGCCGACGTTGTGGCCCAAATCGGCCCGGGATTATTTGGCTTTCGTGACCAGGATGGAAATTTTTCACTTGAGGAATTTACGTTGCAAGCTAAGGAGCCTCATGTGAAGGCATTTGAACTAAAATTTGGCCAGGGGGCCAAAATTCGCGGCGGCCATCTCGAAGGATCGAAGGTGACAGTGAAAGTAGCTGGTATTCGAAAAGTACCGATCGGTAAAACGATCAATTCGCCGAATCGTTTCCCGTTTCTACATAATGCAACTGAAACCTTACAATTTATTAAAACTTTGCAGGATGTAGGTGGCAAGCCAGTGGGCATCAAAATAGTTGTTGGCAGCCACACAAGCCTTGATGAATTATTTACAGAGATGATCAGCCTGCAAATTTACCCGGATTTTATCACTGTAGATGGCGGAGAAGGCGGAACCGGTGCCACTTTTAAATCGATGGCCGACAGCATGGGACTGCCGCTGTATCCTGCTTTAATTACTGTCGTGGATAAGGCCTGCCAGTTTGGGGTTCGTCATAAAATCAGGATATTTGCTTCAGGGAAACTGATTTCGGCTGATAAAATAGCGATCGCACTCGGAATCGGCGCCGATGCAGTCAACTCTGCCCGCGGCTTTATGATTGCCAACGGCTGCATTATGGCGATGCAGTGTCATACAGGCAAATGCCCTGCCGGTGTAACGACCACTGACCCTAAATACCAGGCAGCACTAGCCCCTGAAGAGAAAAAGTGGCGGGTGATGAACTATATTATCAATGTCCGCCAAGGATTGTTTGCCCTTGCCGCTGCTTGCGGTATTGATACACCGCGTAAATTTACACGTGACCATATCGTGTTTAAGGCTGAAGATGGCCATGTGAAGCGATTATCCGAATTATTTCCGCTGCCTGTTCGGACGTCGGCCACTGAGGATGAAAATAGGTAAAAAAGCTAACCCGTTTGGGCTAGCTTTTTCATTAGGCTTTTTGTTCGAACAGCTTAATAATTTCAATAACGGTGTTGGTAGCTTTGATCATATTATCGACGGAAATAAATTCATATTTCCCGTGGAAGTTTTCGCCGCCGGTAAAAATGTTGGGTGTTGGCAGCCCCATGTAGGAAAGCTGTGAGCCATCAGTTCCGCCGCGGATTGGCTGGATGATCGGTTTAATGTCTAAATTCTCCATTGCCTGATGGGCAATTTCCACGATTTCTTTGACTGGTTTGATTTTTTCACCCATGTTGTAATATTGGTCTTTTAGCTCAAGCAAGATATTGTTGCTGCCGTATTTTTCTTTTAGTTGATTGACGATGTTTTGAATGGTCTCCTTCCTTTTGTTGAAAATTTCCTTGTCGTGGTCGCGGATAATATACGCAAGCTTTGTCAGCTCGACGTCGCCATTAAAGGAAAGCAAATGGTAGAACCCTTCGTACCCTTCTGTATGTTCTGGCGCTTCCTGCGGCGGCAGCTGGCTATGTAATTCCATGCCGATTTTTATTGAATTCACCATTTTATTTTTCGCAGAGCCTGGGTGAATGTTTGTGCCTTTAATGGTGATTTTTGCGCTGGCCGCGTTGAAGCTTTCGAATTCCAGCTCTCCTAGCGGACCGCCGTCCACAGTGTAAGCAAATTTTGCATTGAAGGCCGCCACGTCAAACTTGTGTGGTCCTCTTCCAATTTCCTCATCCGGCGTGAACGCAACGCGCACTTTACCATGCATGATTTCCGGATGCTTGATAAGGTAAGCCATTGCCGTCATAATTTCAGTTACCCCTGCTTTGTTATCAGCGCCAAGCAGCGTGGTGCCATCGGTTGTGATTAACGTATGGCCGTGATAATTTTTGAGATTTGGAAAGTCTTTTGGCGACATGACTACATTTAGTGCCTGGTTTAAGACAATATCACCGCCATTGTAATTTTCGTGGATTTGCGGATTGACGTTTTTGCCAGTAAAATCAGTAGCTGTATCAACATGGGCTAGGAAGCCAATCGTTGGTATGTCCTTTGTTGTGTTTGCCGGAAGAGTCGCCATGACATAACCGTTATCATCAATCGTAACCTCTTGCATACCGATTTGCTTTAACTCATCCACCAGCATATGAAGCAAAGTCCATTGCCCCTCTGTAGACGGACATGTTTCACTGCATTCATCTGACTGCGTATCCACCTTCACATAGGAAGTAAATCGTTTAATGAGTTCTTCTTTCAAAGTTCAGCACTCCCCTTTTTCAGCTTTTTACATGCTTATCATAACACTATGCGAGAGCGGTTACACGTTTTTTGGGTGGAGAGAGCGTGCTGAGTGCAGTTGATTTTTGGTGAGGAGAGTAGACTTTCGGATGAATCAGGGGAACTCTCGGATGGGGGGAGAAAACTCTCGGATGACCGGTAGAACCTCTCGGATAATCAGCCAAAACTCTCGAAAGGAAAATTAACTCTCGGATGGGGGGAGAAAACTCTCGGATAACCGGTAGAAACTCTCGGATAAGCAGCCAAAACTCTCGAAAGGAAAATTAATTCTCGGATAGGAGGAGAAAACTCTCGGATACCCGGTAGAAACTCTCGGATAAGCAGCCAAAACTCTCGAAAGGAAAATTAACTCTCGGATGGGAGAAGAAAACTCTCAGATAACCGGTAGAAACTCTCGGATAAGCAGCCAAAACTCTCGAAAGGAAAATTAATTCTCGGATAGGAGGAGAAAACTCTCGGATACCCGGTAGAAACTCTCGGATAAGCAGCCAAAACTCTCGAAAGGAAAATTAACTCTCGGATGGGAGAAGAAAACTCTCGGATACCCGGTAGAAACTCTCGGATAAGCAGCCAAAACTCTCCAAAGGAAATTAACTCTCGGATGGGAGGAGAAAACTCTCGGATAATCGGTAGAAACTCTCGGATAATCAGCCAAAACTCTCGAAAGGAAAATTAATTCTCGGATGGGGGGAGAAAACTCTCGGATAACCGGTAGAAACTCTCGGATCAGCTACTAAAACTCTCGAAAGGAAAATTAATTCTCGGATGGGAGGAGAAAACTCTCAGATACCCGGTAGAAACTCTCGGATAAGCAGCCAAAACTCTCGAAAGGAAAATTAACTCTCGGATACCCGGTAGAAATTCTCGGATAAGCAGCCAAAACTCTCGAAAGGAAATTAACTCTCGGATACCCGGTAGAAACTCTCGGATAGGCAGCCAAAACTCTCGAAAGGAAAATTAACTCTCGGATGGGAGAAGAAAACTCTCGGATACCCGGTAGAACCTCTCGGATAAGCAGCCAAAACTCTCGAAAGGAAAATTAACTCTCGGATGGGAGAAGAAAACTCTCGGATACCCGGTAGAAACTCTCGGATAAGCAGCCAAAACTCACGGAATAATCTCCCCGCCCCTTACCCCCTCAAATGAAAATTCATCTTAACTTAGCTTTGTGAATGGCTTGAAACACCAGTAATACTTACCGCTGGTATGTTTTCGTGAGTCATACTATAAGCCTGGTTACGGAATTTTCCAGTACTTTGTAAATTCATACTTTGTAATATTCTGGTGGCAGTATGGACATCCACTCCTAAAAACTCCCGGCACTCCCTATTCGTGATACTCCTTTTAAAAATCAAAAACCACTCCAGCAGCGTTCTTTGGTGGGCGAGGTGTTCGTGGCCCTTGCAAAACGGGCAATGCCATGTTCGTGGCAGCTTAATCATCCCGATTTTGCCGCATGTCAAACACCTGACGCCAGGCTTAAAGTCACTGGAAGAAAGCCTATATGATTCGCATATCGGTTTTGGAATATAACGTTCGTGGCTGTTAAGCAGTTCTTTGGAAATCCTTTGGAAAGTTTCTATATCCAATTTTTTCGCTTGTTGTGGGAGATCTTTGATAAATGAGGGAATCAAGTTGGGAAATAGTATTTTTGTTTTTGCTGGGGGGAGTTTCACTATTTGCTTTGGATAAGCCAGCACCACTGCGCCGTAAATAGGGAGATAGATTTTTCGGCTTTTAAACCAGGAGGACAAAAATTCACGGTTCCGTTCCAATTGCACCACGGGACTTTCATAGCCATCCTTATGGCCGTCCTCTAAAGTGCGGATTAATTGCGGGGGATTTTCCTTGAACTCCAGCAGGCCTGCTATATTTTTTACTTCAAAAACAACACCATACCAGGGGGTAAAACAAAACGTATCTGTTTGGAATTTTTCCTCTGCTCTGGGTGATAAATCGTGAAACGTGTGGAGTTCAAAAGGAAATGTAGATTTTCGCAACACTTCCGCCACCCTTTCCTCTCCACTAATGCCCGCTTCTGTTGATGATTGCTTTGCAGCTAATACAGGCAAGATGGGATTGCCGGCGGACAATCGGCTTTGAGCGGCAATTAACCCTTCAAGATTCAATGATAAGTCTCTGTCTTTCACACTAATGTTGAACCACCTCCAAATGATCACTTTCAACCTGCATCGTAGCACATCCTTCAAAAACTAACGATAGATTTCATATTTTTGTAAAAAATAATTCCTGAACGCTATTGACCGAACGGGTCAACAGGAATACAATGATGTTGACTGATGTGGTCAATGGTTTTTAGAAAGGGGCTGCCAGTATGTTTTCGAAATTTCTCAACTTGGATAAGGAAAAGCAGGATCGAATAATGAATGCAGCAATAAAGGAATTTGCTCAGAAAGGCTACGATAAGGCTTCGACAAATGAAATGGTCAAGGAGGCGGATATTTCAAAGGGGCTTTTGTTTCATTATTTCGGTAATAAAAAGAAAATGTATTTGTTTTTGTTTGATTATTTTTGCGAAATGATTTCCGCGGATTTTTATCAAAAAATTGATCTGTCTGAAACAGACTTTTTCAAAAGGATCAGTCAAGGTGTCCGTATCAAAATGGATTTATTAAACCAATATCCGGAAGCTTTTAAATTTCTAGAGGAAACCTATTTTGAGGATTCTGAGGAAGTGAAGGCAGAGCTGGAAAAAAGAATAAAGGAAATGAATGATATTAATTTTGGCAAGATTTACGAAGGCATCGATATTTCCAAGTTCAGAGATGATATGGACATTCAAAAAGTCTTAAAAATAATCACCTGGACATTTGAAAAAGTCAGTGAAGAGGAGCTTCAGAAGGTAAAACTGTCACCTGGGCACGAGATGGATTATCAACGAATGCAACAAATAGCTGAAGAATACTCTGGAATTTTAATAAAGGCCTTTTATAAGTGAAATCAAAAAAGGGAGGCTGAACCATGAATGTTATTGAAATAAAAAATTTGACCAAAACTTATGGAACAGCAAGAGGGATTACAAACATCAGCTTTAATGTGGAAGAAGGAGAAATATTCGGGTTTATCGGCCCGAACGGTGCAGGGAAGTCAACCACGATCCGAACACTGTTATCGCTGATTTATCCGACCAGTGGCAGTGCAACGATCTTTGGTAAAGATACGGTGAAATACGGGCCAGAAATCAAAAAGGAAATTGGTTATTTACCTTCAGAAGTTTTTTATTATGACAATATGAAAGTGAAGGATCTCCTAAAGTATTCCGCTAGTTTTTATAAAAAAGATTGCAGCAAGCGAATCAGCCAATTGGCGGAAATGCTCGATCTTGACCTTCATAAAAAAATCGACGATCTGTCTTTCGGGAATAAGAAAAAGGTGGGCATCGTCCAGGGTTTGCTCCACGAACCCAAATTAATTATTTTGGATGAGCCGACGAGCGGTCTGGATCCACTGATGCAGCAGAAGTTTTTTGAACTATTAAAAGAAGAAAATAAAAAAGGGACAACGATTCTATTTTCCTCGCATATCCTGAGCGAGGTTCAGAAAATGTGTGACCGTGTGGCGATCATTAAAGAAGGTCAGCTGGTAAAGGTAGAGAAGATCAGCATTCTGAAGGATAATAACCATAAACGATTTAAGCTGGAGACGAAAGTGCCGCTCGACCAAAGTTATTTCAAGATGGAGGGCGTTCAAAATATCGAAGTGAAGAATCATATCACGAGCTTCCTCTATAGCGGTAATATTAATTTAATATTGGCGAAATTGGCACAGCTCGAGCTAGTCAACCTGTGGATTGAAGAGCCGGATCTTGAGGAAATCTTTATGCATTATTACGAAAAGGAGTAATAAGCGATGAATATTTTTCTTCATGAATTAAAGGCAAATCGGAAGTCTACGATTATTTGGACTCTTTCATTGGTTGCTGTGGTGATTTTTTTCATGGCCCTGTTTCCTTCAATTACAAAGGATGCCGAGGGGTTTAAAAAGGTACTGGAAAATTATCCGGAGGGTGTTCGTAAAGTATTGGGAGTTTCCATTAATTCGATCACATCTCTGTTAGGATTTTACTCATATGTTTTTACGTATGTCGTGTTGTGCGGAGCGATTCAAGCTATGAATCTGGGGACCTCGATTTTATCAAAAGAAGTTCGTGAAAAAACGGCAGACTTTTTATTAACAAAGCCGATTACCCGAGTTCAAATTGTCACAGCCAAGCTGTTGTCAGCCTTTACTTCGCTAGTGCTGTCGAATGTTGTTTTTATCGCTGCTGCGATCATTACGGTAAAAGCTGTAAGCGGCAAAACATTTGATATGACGGCGTTTTTACTGATTTCACTAACGGCGTTTTGGGTTGAATGCCTGTTTCTGGCATTGGGTATCTTGATTTCGGTCACCTTGCCAAAAATAAAATCGGTTTTGTCGGTTTCGCTCGGCACTGTTTTTGGGTTTTTTGTCTTGAATATGCTTGGCTCTGTGATTGGCGAGAAGGCCATTCGCTATGTGACACCATTCAAATATTACGATACTACTTATATCATGAAACATAATAGCTATGAAACAACTTACGTTATCATTGAGATTTTATTTATTATGGCAGCCGTTACTGTCAGCTATTTAATTTATTCTAAAAAAGACATTCATGCTGTGTAAGGAGGTGCGGAGCTGTGAATTTATTTTGGCGGGAAATAAAGGCAAACCGGAAAGCGTTAATCATCTGGTGTTTGGGGATCTTGTTCATGGTGGTCTCTGGTATGGCCAAGTATAGTGCGTATCAATCTACCGGGCAATCCATTAATGAACTGATTGGGCAAATGCCCAAATCACTACAAGCCATTTTGGGAATGGATTCCTTGAATTTATCGACATCAACAGGTTTTTACGGGATGCTATTTATCTACTTATTAATGATGGCGGCCATCCACGCCCTTATGCTTGGGGCCAATATCATTGCCAAGGAAGAGCAGGATCATACGGCAGAGTTTTTGATGGCAAAGCCGATTTCTAGGATGCAGATTGTTACAGCTAAATTGTTAGCAGGACTAGTGAATATCGTCATCTTTAATCTTGTGACGCTGATTCTTTCCCTTGCAATGGTCAATCATTACATGAAGCACGGTGAATCGCTAAATGATGTCTATTTGCTGCTGGCAGGCATGCTCATGGTGCAGCTGATGTTTTTGGGGCTTGGAACGGGCATTGCGGCGGCGGGAAAAAGGCCAAAGCGCGCCGGCGCATTGGGAACGGCCATTTTGCTAGTTATGTATATGTTATCGATTGCGATTGATCTCAATAAGAACATCACACTATTAAAATATCTCACGCCATTTAAGTATTTCGAGGCAAAAAAAGTATTGGCTGACGGCAGCCTCGACGCGGTCAACGTCGGGTTATCGCTAGTAGTGATTGCAGTTTTGGTGATTGTCACTTATGTCTCCTATCAAAAAAGAGATTTGCGTGTGTAAAGGCCGGATTTGATCCAGCCATTTTGCTGCCGTAAAAAAAAGATGGAAGATAGTGTAAAATTCGAAAACGGTTTACTTGATTTTTTTAATAAACATAAAGATAATGTTAATATTATTTGAGGAAGTTCTAGGAGGAGATAAAATGACAATGGAAAATCAAGGTACGGCATTGCCGCCAAAAACATGTTCTATTGAAAGATTAATCACTGTGGAGGAAGATATTCAAAAGGTGCTTGCAGGGCAAAAAACTGCCACTCGCCGCAACGGAAGATATGCTGACCCTGGTGAAATCATGACACTTGAAGGCCGCCAGTTTGTTGTGGAAAAGGTGTATTCACAAAGCCTGGGCGAGCTGACTGATGATGATGCGCGCCGCGAGGGCTTCAACAATGTAGAAGAATACAAACAATCCATTCTTTCCATGCACCCAGGTATGCCATGGCTGCCGCAAATGAGAGTGTGGGTTCACGAATTCCGTCCAGTTGAACAACAATAACCAGGTAATTTGGTCCATATGAAAAATATGGACCTCTTTTCGTTGTAGGGCATTTATGGAGGAAGGGCTGACTTAACAGTTAAATAATCAATCATTACTGCACATAATCTCTCTGTAAGAGGCTGCCATCCCCCAAAAATCCACATCTTTCTGAAAAATTATAAATTGATTAGAACGGGTCAATTATTTGTTTTATAAAGGCAGGCAATCCTATAATGACAGTATGAAAATAGGCGCCAACCGAGGTGAGACATGAATGAAGTTTTTTTCGAAGTATATAAAAAAGTATAGGGTGACTTTTTGCGTTGCGGTGTTATTCCTCACCTTTGAGGCGATTTGTGATTTGCTGCAACCCACGATTATGGCAAAAATTATTGATAAAGGTGTCTCCCATAAGGATATCCATTATGTGCTGCAAATGGGCGGGCTGATGCTTCTAATCACGGCCTTTGGTGCAGTGAGTGCTGGAACAAGAAGTGTCCTGGCTAGTACCGTGTCACAGAATTTTGGCACTGAATTACGCTTTGATTTGTTTAAAAAAATTCAAACTCTTTCCTTTAAAAATTTAGATAAGTTTGACCGCGCCTCGTTAATTACGAGGCTGACGAACGATGTAACGCAGGTTCAAGTGTTTGTGAACGGGCTGATGCGCATCTTCGTTAAATCACCGCTTTTGGCGATTGGCGGTCTGGTGATGGCCACACGGCTGAATCTTCGTCTATCGGTTGTTCTTGCGGTGGTGGTGCCGATCATTGCGCTGCTAATCGTCATTAACATGCGGCTGGGATTGCCGCGTTTTGCTAAGGTGCAAAAGGCGCTGGACGGGGTAAATGGCGTGATGCGTGAATACTTATCAGGTGTCCGCGTCGTGAAGGCATTTAATCGCTTTGATGTTGAGGTGGAGAAGTTCACGAAGACCAATGAGCACTTTAAAAATCAGTCTATTGCCGCGAACCGGCTAATGTCCATTTTTAGTCCGGCGATTATGCTGACGGTGAACCTGGGGATTGTCGTGGTTCTGTGGATCGGCGGTCTGGGTGTTCATTCCGGAGATATTCAAGTCGGTCATATCATTGCGTTTATCAACTATATGACCCAGATTTCTATGTCGCTCATGATGATTTCCATGGTGTTTAACATGTATGTCAGAGCGAGAGCATCGGCAAGCCGAATCGGGGAAGTGTTCATGCAGGAAGATTCGATTACTTGGAATCGCGAGTCATTTGCCACAAGCCAGGAAAAAGGAAGAATTGATTTTGAAAATGTCACATTTGCATATGAGGCATCCGGTGAGCCGGTATTGAAAAATATCAATCTCACGGTTCTTCCTGGTGAAACGGTGGGCATTATCGGTTCCACCGGGTCGGGAAAGAGTACTCTCGTTGGGCTTGTTCCCCGTTTTTACGATGTAGCAAGCGGCACGATTAAAGTTGATGGGGAAGATATAAAGCAAATCAACCCGAAAGTACTGCGCGAAAAGATTGCCATTGTCCCGCAAAAAAATATTTTGTTCACAGGAAGTGTAGCGGAAAATATTCGTTGGGGGAAAGAGGATGCAAGTGAGGCTGAATTAGTCGAAGCTGCCCAAATGGCTGGAGCGCATGATTTTATATCTGCGGCGCCGGAAGGCTTTCATACTAGGATTGGCCAAGGCGGCGTAAATTTTTCCGGCGGCCAAAAGCAGCGGATTTCCATTGCGCGGGCACTGGTGAAACAGCCTGAGATTTTGATACTGGATGACAGCACTAGTGCGGTGGATGTCACGACTGAGGCCAAAATTAAGCAAGCGTTAAAAACCTATGCCAAGGGGCTAACTTGCTTGCTCATTGCCCAGCGGATTACCTCGGTTATTGATGCGGATAAAATTGTCGTCCTTGATCATGGCGAAATTGTTGGAGTCGGCACCCATCATACACTTATGAATGATTGCCAAGTCTATCAGGAAATCTATCGCTCGCAAATGGGCAAGGAGGTGCAATAACATGGCGAACAATGTGGGGCAACAGAACAATCCGCCTGTCCCTCCTCCAATGAGACCAGGCGGTATGCCAGCGGGAGCTAACAGGTTTCGCGGTCCCGTAGTAAAACCGAAGAACTTTAAAGGGACATTAAGACGGCTTTGGACTTATTTTGGAAAAGAGCGAAAAATGCTTGCTTTTATCTTTGTCTCCATTTTAGTGGACTCTGCTCTCATGCTGATGAATCCGTACCTTATTGGAAAAGCGGTTGATTCCATGAGCTTAAATCATGGAAAAGTGGACTTTAATCTTCTGGAAATCATGATTGTTGTGCTGGCCAGTTCTTATATTGGTGATGGCGTGCTGACATTTCTGCAAGGGTGGCTGATGGCGGGTGTGGCCCAGCGGATTGTGAAAAGTCTAAGGGATTCCCTGTTTGCCAAACTACAAAAGCTTCCCATTGCCTTTTTTGATATTCGAACACATGGCGATATGATGAGCCGTCTGTCAAATGATGTGGATAATGTGAGTACAACGGTGTCGCAATCAACCACCCAGCTGATGTCCGGATTGATTATCATTGTTGGTTCATTTGTGATGATGCTGATTTTAAGCCCGCTATTGACGCTGGCCAGTATAATTACCGTCCCGCTTGTTTTCCTGCTAACACGGACTATTGCCAAAAGGACGAGTGTGTTATTTAAGGGGCAGCAGGACCAGCTTGGCAAATTAAATGGGCACATTGAAGAAACAATTTCCGGAATTGATGTGGTGAAAGCTTTTAATCATGAGGATAAAGTGATTGAAGAATTTGATAAGCTAAATGAGGGGCTTCGTGAGGTCGGCCTTAAGGCACAAGTATGGTCGGGATTTTTGATGCCGATTATGAACGTGATTAATAACTTGGGATTTGCGGTCGTGGCAGTTGTCGGCGGGGTCCTTGCAGTCAAGAATATTGTGACGGTCGGGGCGATTGCCAGCTTTATTACCTACTCGAGACAATTCGTCCGTCCGTTAAATGATCTGGCTAATATTTTTAACGTTCTGCAGTCCGGCGTTGCCGGTGCTGAACGGGTATTTGAAATCATGGACGAACAAGAGGAGTCTGAAGATCCGCCGCATGCATTGAAACTGGAAAATCCAAAAGGGCATGTCGTGTTTGAGAATGTCAGCTTCGGCTATCGACAGGATGTCCCGATTTTGAAAAATATTAGCTTCGAGGCGGAAATTGGCTCCAGCAATGCACTGGTTGGGCCGACAGGCGCCGGTAAAACGACGGTTGTGAATCTGCTGACGAGATTTTATGATGTAACCGGCGGAAGAATTCTGCTGGATGGCCGGGATATCCGCGATTATACAAGGGATTCCCTGAGGCGCACATTTGGTTTTGTCCTTCAGGATACGTTTTTATTTACGGGAACGATTAAGGAAAATATTAAATACGGCAAGCCCGATGCGACCGATGAAGAGGTCCGGGAGGCGGCGCGAATGTCGGGTGCGGACAATTTTATTAAACGTTTGCCGAAGCAATATGAATCGGTGCTATCAGAAAATGGCGGCAATTTAAGCCAAGGGGAACGTCAGTTGCTTGCGATTACGCGGGTGATTTTATCGAAACCGTCTATTTTGATTTTGGATGAAGCCACCAGCAGCATTGACACCCGGACAGAGCTTCATATACAAAAAGCATTACTCGCCTTGATGGAAAATCGCACTAGCTTCATTATTGCGCATCGCTTGAACACCATCCGTGATGCGGATACGATTATGGTCATTGATCAAGGGCAGATTTTGGAAAATGGCGGTCATGATGAACTAATGGCGGCCGGAGGAAGATACTATCAAATGTTTTATAACCAGTTTAAAAATGTTGAAAATGCTTAATAGGAAAGCTCTGCTTCTGTAAAAGCGGAGCTTTCTATCCGTTTTATTGGAAATAATAATAGGATTTCGGCGTTGACAATCTATGATAATGTAGAGAGGAGCATTTTACTGACATAACAAAGGTGGAAAGAGTATGATGAAGTGGAAAGTATTCCTCGTCAGCATTGTTTTGCTAGTGGCAGGAGTGGGAGGAACCCTTTATTATCTTCTCAATGTAAAACAGTACAATACGGCTGATCCGAAAGTAGAGAAAATAGTTAAAAGTGGTGTCAAAATTAAATTACCTGATTCAAACATCAAAAAGGAACCAAACCAAACTGGAAATAAAGTGACTCCAATTATGGCAAGTACCAACACTGAACCCGCTTTGAAAAAAGGGAAATCAGCAGTGCTAAATAAAGATAGCACAGCTTCACATGCTTTTCAAAAGATTACAGATGCTGCCATTATCACAAAATATCAGCCGTCCTTTCTGGATTTGGAAAACGAGGCGAATAGTAAGTTAGACAGTCTGCTAGTATCAGCTGCTGCGGAATACAAAGAAAAGAAGGCAAAAGGCGAGGACATTTCCTACTTTTATTTTTATGCGAAATATGGTCATGCAGCTCGTATGGTAGAGACCAATATTGATGCATCCTTCAATACTATATTCAATGCCTTAGTACATGATTTGGAAAAGTCCGGATATAGCGCGGGAGAAGCACAGCCAATTAAAGATCACTATTTAGAGGTAAAAAAACAGACAAGCCAAACGATTTTAGCAAAGGCATTAGCCTATTTAAACTAAGAATGATTAATATGGTATAATTGGAAGTTTCCTAGATTAATAATCTAGGTTATTATAAACAAGTATTAACCAAAACGAGGGGGATTAAATTGAAAAGAATTATTGCACTTGGAAGCTTTTTGTTCATTTTCTTGATGACAGTGCTTCCTGCGAGCCTATCACATGCTGCAGAAAATAATACTGTTAAGCTTTCAAGTATTTCATTTGTTTTAGAAAATGGTAAAACTATTAATGCTGTGAACACAGGAGATAACAAGTTCTACCTGGATTTAGTAGGCGATTCTGATTACGCCAGCCAAGCTATTCAAAAGATTGTATTAACATCAGACAATGCTGATACGCTTTCTGTATTGCCGCCGAATTTTGATTATAGTCAGCTGGCAGCTTCTCATTTAACAAAAGATGACTATGACATCCATTTCGTGAATAAACAAGCTGTTTTAGACTCTACTAAACTTTCTGCATGGGCACAAAGAGTGGATAAGGAAATGGGTTCAACTAACACCGCTGGAGAGGATACTTCTAATTTAACAATTGATGATTTAAAAACTCAATTGATCCCAATGGCAGCGGAGATGGATCAAGCGATTTTAGATCCGGAAAGTGATAATGAACCAGATTCACCATTTGTCCTAACCGGATTTTTAGCAGATCAATCAGGGAATAACTCCCCTGTTACACTAACGGTAAAAACAAAAGGTTGGAAAACAGTAGGAAACAAATGGACTTTCTTTGATGAGTATGGTGATTTCCAAACAGGCTGGTTCAAGGATGCTGGCAAATGGTATTTCTTTGATGATAACGGAGTGATGAAAACCGGATGGGTCAAATCCAGCGGTAAATGGTATTATTTAAATGCCAAAGGTGCTATGACTACAGGTTGGGTAAAAGTGGCCAACAAATGGTACTATATGGATTCGAGTGGAGCCATGAAGTCGGGCTGGGTAAAAGTATCTAACAAATGGTTTTATTTTGACGCCAGCGGTTCAATGAAAACTGGCTGGATTAAAGTACAGAACAAATACTACTTCCTTTACAATGATGGCCATATGGCAGTCAATGCGAAAATTGACTCTTATAAAGTTGGAAAAGACGGAGCTCGGATTAAATAAGGTTTTCACATAGAAGCCGGCTCGGTTGAGGCTTAGCCGTGTTGTCAGTTTACTAGGAAAACAAAAAGTAATGGAAAAAATAGTAACTTTTATGATATGATCCCTTTTGTGTGGACAGGTAGGAATGAAGCCTATCCTGTTCACGCAAGAGGGATTTTTTATGCTATCTTTCAACAATGGCAGACGACAAAGCCGCCACTGCTAAGAATTAAAATAAAATAGTAGAGTCCTCTATTTTCTCTCAAAGTACATAAGAAAAAGGAGAAATCATGAAATACAAATTTTCTAAAATAGTATCTGGAATGGTTCTCGCCTGCTCCTTAATGACTGCAGAGCCAAATATTATTCACGCTGATACGATGTCCTACTTTACCGTATTACCAGATTCATTGCCGATTTATGATAATCGTACGGGTTCACTCGTGGAAGTAGGGGAATTAACAAAAGGACAGGCGTTTAAAGCGAAAAGTGATGGAGGAAATTGGCTTCAAATTGATTATGGCGGGTACAAGGGCTATGTTTACAAAGGCCAAACAACACCCACCGTGTCTGTTCCCTATAAAAATGCCAATACAAAATATAAAAACACAGCAACCATGATCAATGCCGTTAAAAACGCTCCTGTATACGATAATTCGACCGGGGAATTAATGCAGTTTGCTACTATTAAAATGGGACAATCTTATCCTATTCTTTATAAAATGGGGAATTGGTATGCCGTAGATGTTGATGGCCGTATTGGTTATGTTCATTATTCGACTGTGATGGAGGGGAAAAAAGAGAATCCCCCAGTTCCAGATCCTGCTCCTGTTCCGCCGGAAAATCCGAATCAAAAATTTATAAAAGCGACAGTCGATACTCCTTTGTTTGATAATCGAAGGGGAAGTCTTGATGAAATAGGGAAATTGCTGAAAGGGCAGGAAATAGCAGTCGTTAATGACCAATATTCTGAGGATCTTATACAAGTTAAATGGAGTAATACCTATGCTTATGTTAAAAAGATAGATGTCCAAGAAACAAGCGATAAAGATTTTATGAATGATGATACCGCTGATTCGATCAATCAATCGATTATTCCATTACAAAACAATGAACCTATTTATGACCATACAGGCGGAAAGTTCACACCATTTGCCGTTCTAAACAATAATCACCGCTATCCGATCATCGGGAAAGTAAGCAGCTGGTACATGGTTGATTTCGGAGGCCGCTTAGGCTATATCCACGAATCAAATGTTAAGGCGGATAAAGGGATTGCTGTCTTAATGTATCACCATATTTTAGATGCAAAGGATTTAGGCAACTGGGAAGGTGTTAGTACAACGATTACTACCGAGCAATTTAAATCAGAGATGGATTATTTGTATCAGCAGGGATATGAGCCAATTCTAACAACAGATTTAGAAAAGTTTGTGCAAGGAAACATTACATTACCAGTTAAATCTGTTGTGATTACTTTTGATGATGGTCTTTTATCTGTTAAACAAAATGCTTATCCCATATTGCAGCAGTATGGCATGAAAGCAACGGACTTTGATATTACAAATCGAAATGGTGATGAACCAATCGGACAATCGTTTGATCCGCTCAAACTGCAATCCCTTTCTACACAAGACATAAAAGCCATGAGTGACGTATTTGATTTTCAATCACATACAAATGGAATGCATAATTTGATCGATGGAAAATCGGATGTGATTACTCAACCTTACGATGTCGTGAAAAATGATATTTTAATCAGCAAAAATATTTTAAACGCTCATTCTTTTGCCTATCCATTTGGACAATATAATGCTTCAACTATGCAAATGCTGAAGGAATTGGGATTTGTATCTGCGTTTACTACACGCAAAGGATATGTCAATCCAAGCGATGATTTGCTGCAATTAAATCGTTTTGGAATCTATCAATCTACTAGTTTACAAGAATTTGAGAATTTAGTTAGTCATTAGAGTTTCTATGAATTTCCTATTTTAATATATTCCTATTTTAATTAATAAGATTGATAGTGTGCTATTATTGATAATAGATGAATGTAAAATGAGTGAATAAAATCTCCTCACCTATATAGATCCGCAGATTATGAAAAGGAGTAGATGAGTTGTGAAAAAACTGATCGTCATTTTTCTTGTGGCTGTTTCTTTTCAGCTTTTTCAAAAGCATGTATGGGCTGCTGAAACGAACACTAGCAGCCCTGAACCTAATTTGCAAGTTCCTATTATCAGTGATGTGCATATAAATGAAAATCTTCCGGTACGGCAGGAACATTTTACAAATGCCTTACAGGATTATTTGCAGATTGCTCCCCACTATCAGGCGATTGTCGTTGATGGGGATTTAACAGATTACGGAACAGAGACACAGTATGAGATTTTTAAACGTATTTTTGACGCCAATACCGTTCCCGATGCAGCCAAACTTTTGGTGATGGGAAATCATGAGTTTTATAAAGGAACCTATGCAAATTCACAGAATTCGGATCAGATGTTGATTGACCGTTTTGTTACGGAAACGGGGGCAGATGGCCTTTACTATGATAAGTGGATCAAAGGGTCTAACCAAGAAAATTATCATTTTATCGTGTTAAGCAGTGAGGTTTCGAGTGCGACGGCCCCAGAAGATTATACGGTTTTGTCGGATCAACAATATCAATGGCTGGAAAATACATTAAAGCAGGATGCAAATCCAAATAAGCCGATATTCGTATTCATCCATGAACCAATTGCTAACACGGTGTATGGCAGTGAGGAATGGGGAAGCCAGCTGCTGACAGGAAGATTGAAATCCATTCTCCAGCAATATCCGCAGGCCATTCTTTTCACGGGACATTTGCATTACTTGCTAAATCATCCACGCTCTGTCTATCAGGATGGATTTACGATGGTGAGCACGGGTGCAGTTGCGTATATGTTGTATGAAGGTGGCAATGCTCCGATGGAATTTTCGCAGGGGCTGTTAGTAAATGTGTATGATGATCATGTGGAAATCAAAGCGAGGGAATTTAGCAACCATTCGTGGGTCAATCAATATTCGATACCGATTCCATTTAGGAAAACAATCGATGATACGGAAAAGCCGTCTTTCCCAGCTGATGCCCAGGCTACTGTAACGGGCGTTACCGCCACAACCGCTTCAATTTCCTGGCCGGCAGCAACAGATAACACAATGGTTGATAAATATGTTATCAAGCAAAACGGGAAAGTGCTGCAGACGGTCTATAACAAATACTGGGAAAGCCCAAGTGCTTCTCCATATACGGCGAATCTATCGAATTTAAGTGCAAATACTAATTATTCATTGGAAATTTCAGCCGTTGATGCGTGGAACAACGAATCAGCCAATTCCATCTTTGTCGGTTTGAAGACAGACCTGTCTAAAGGCTGGGTGAAGGCTGGAACTATTTATTTTTATTATGATGAACGAACAGGGCAAAAGGTAACTGGCTGGTTATTGGACAAAGATAAATGGTATTACTTTAATAAATACGGGATGATGCAGACCGGCTGGGTAAATGTGAATGGTAAATGGTATTTACTCGGTACGGATGGCGCGATGAAAACTGGCTGGGCCAAAGACAACGGCAGCTGGTATTATCTTGATCAAAATGGCGCGATGAAAATAGGCTGGGTAATAGTCGGCCAACGCTGGTACTTTTTGAAAAGTTCAGGTGCGATGCAAAGTGGCTGGCTGCATGATAGCGGCAGCTCGTATTATCTGAATAGCAGCGGTGTGATGCAGACAGGATGGAAGTTGATCGTTAATAAATGGTATTACTTTTATTCCAGTGGAAAAATGGCCGTTAATACGAAAATCGGAAACTGCAAAATCGGCAGCGATGGAGTATGGATTCGATGATCTTTAGTGTAAGAGAGTGCGTAAAATGCACTCTCTTTTTTTACAATTGGGGGCCGCTTCATGAACAAAGCTACTTTTGTCTAGGAGATGCAAACTCTGCCCCTAGGGAAGATATCAATTAGCTCACTAAACTTGCTAATGACAAGTGTAAAGACAACTGCTAAAATACAAGTTGCTTCATTCATTTCTTCTTTGTATCTTAATGAAAGATTTTTGGGGAATAATGTAAATAAATTTCAACAGCATAGGGGGATTCACTTGAATAATAAAAAAGAAATAACGGGTGGAAAACTGCTGGCAGTTGCCGGAACCGGCTGGCTTTTTGATGCAATGGATGTAGGAATGCTTTCATTTATCATTGCAGCCTTAAAGGAACATTGGGGGTTAACGCCGGGACAGATGGGCTGGATTGGCAGTATTAACTCCATTGGGATGGCTGTCGGTGCACTGCTTTTTGGCTTAATGGCGGATAAAGTCGGCAGGAAAAATGTTTTTATAATTACCTTATTATTATTTTCACTTGGAAGCGGCGCATCTGCCTTTTCCACTACACTCTCCATCTTTTTAACGATTCGATTTATCGTTGGAATGGGGCTTGGCGGAGAACTGCCAGTTGCCTCTACACTTGTCTCAGAAAGCGTTCCGGTTGAAAATCGGGGCAGAACCGTTGTTTTGCTTGAAAGCTTTTGGGCAGTCGGCTGGCTGGCATCTGCCATCATTTCGTACTTTGTGATACCGAAATTTGGTTGGCAGACCGCTTTGCTGATCAGTGCCATCCCAGCCTTTTTTACCTTATATTTACGGGTGGGCTTGCCTGATTCTCCGCGCTATACAGCACTTAAAGGGCAGGAAAAGGTGTCTGTCTTTAGCAACCTTGCAAAATTATGGTCAAGGGAATATAGCAGACAAACCATTATGCTTTGGGTGGTTTGGTTCTGTGTGGTGTTTTCTTACTATGGAATGTTCTTATGGCTGCCAAGCGTGATGGTGATGAAGGGATTCAGCCTGATAAAAAGCTTTCAATATGTCCTGATTATGACGCTTGCACAGCTGCCTGGCTATTTTACCGCTGCCTGGCTGATCGAAAGAGTCGGGAGGAAATTTGTTTTAGTTGTGTACTTAATAGGAACAGCTCTATGTGCTTATTTCTTTGGTACTGCTTCTTCTATTGGACTGTTAATGACATCCGGTATATTACTGTCCTTTTTTAACTTGGGAGCATGGGGCGGGCTTTATGCATATACACCTGAACAGTATCCTACTAAGATCCGCGGCACCGGCACGGGAATGGCGGCTGCCTTCGGGCGAATCGGCGGTGTTCTGGGGCCGTTATTAGTGGGTTATCTGGCAGCTCAGAAAATTCCGATTTCCACCATTTTTACGATCTTCTGTATCTCGGTGTTCATTGGAGCAGCAGCTGTTTTTATCTTAGGAAAAGAAACAAAAAAACAAGAATTAGAATAATATTTCACAAGGGGAGATTCCAATTAGGGGTCTCCTTTTTTAGGTGAAATTTTTATTTAAACAAAATATTAAATGGATATATGAATCTATTATATGAAAAATAAAACCTTTTACTTTTTACAGTAATAAAGTCGAAAAGTGTTTGGAAAACAGAAAAATTATTATTTTCTTAATTATTTTGAAATAATTAAGAAATAGTACTAGACTTATCCAAATTTATTTTGTACAATGTTTTCAGAATATTATATGTTTTTTAAACAGTAACATAATTAGTAGACGGAAATTTTAGAAAGTAGGGGGAAATCTGATGAGGAAGAAAAAAGTAGCAGGACTGTTCGCTTCGCTAATGCTGGCGGGAGGAGTAATGGCAGGATGCGGCAGTGCGAACACAAGTGGTAGTGCAGATGGCGGAGGAAAAGGCGGCACTATTAAAATTGGTGCGAACTTGGAGTTATCCGGCGGTGTGGCATCATATGGAGAGTCTATTAAAGAAGGTATTGACCTGGCTCTTGATGAAATCAACAAAAATGGCGTAAACGGCAAAAAACTAGAACTCGTAACAGTTGATAATAAATCGGATGCTTCTGAAGCGACAAACGGTGCGATCAAGCTGATCAGCCAAGATAAAGTATCGGCTATCATCGGTGCGGCAACAAGTACAGATACACTTGCTCAAGTACAAATTGCCCATGATAACAAGGTTCCGATCATCACACCAACAGGAACGAACCCAACAGTAACGGTTAAAGATGGTAAATTAAATGACTTTGCCTTCCGTACTTGTTTTATTGACCCATTCCAAGGTACGGTTGCTGCAAACTTTGCTGCTAATACACTTAATGTGAAAAAGGCTGCGATCCTAATTGACAGCTCCAGCGACTACTCAAAAGGTCTTGCTGCATCCTTCAAGGATTCCTTAAAGAAAGATGGCGGCGATGTTGTTTCTGAAGAAGCTTATGTAGCAAAAGATACGGATTTCCATGCTCAATTAACACGGATCAAAGCACAAAATCCTGCATTTGTCTTCATCCCTGGTTATTACCAAGAAGTAGGATTAATTGTGAAGCAAGCTCGTGAGCTAGGGCTAAACGTGCCTATGATGGGGGCTGACGGCTGGGATTCTCCAACGTTAGTACAACTTGCCGGCAAGTCTGCATTAAACAATACGTTCATCACGAACCACTATTCTTCTGGCGACGCTGATCAAAAGGTACAAGCATTTGTTAAAGCATTCCAAGCAAAATACAATGGCAAATCTCCAGATGCCTTCAATGCTTTAGGTTATGACTCTGTTTACTTCCTTGCTGATGCGATTAAACGTGCAGGCAGCAGTGATCCGCAGAAAATCCAAAAAGCTCTTGCTGAAACAAATGGCCTACAGTTAGTAACTGGAGTGATGAAGCTTGACAAAAATCATGATCCAATTAAATCTGCCGTAATCCTTGAGTACAAAGACGGTGTACAAACATTCAAAACAAAGGTAAATCCTGAATAAGGCGGCGGCCAAATTTTATAGTAGTTAACATGAATAGGGAGCATGAATGTGTTCCCTATTCCAATTTTTAGGAGTTAGGGACATTTTCCTATTTCTGCGGAAGGAGCTTCTGACATGGAACAACTGATTCAACAGCTTGTCAATGGAATATCATTAGGCAGTATCTATGCCCTGATTGCCCTTGGGTACACAATGGTATACGGAATTGTCAAATTAATTAATTTTGCCCATGGGGACGTCTTCATGGTGGGTGCCTTTATTGGTTTTTATTGTATCTCTATTTTCCATTTGGGATTTTTCCCCGCTCTGCTCATCTCCATGGCTGCTTGCGCGATCTTTGGCGTGTTAATAGAGCGGATTGCCTATAAACCGCTACGGAATGCTACAAGGATCGCCGCATTAATCACCGCGATTGGTGTTTCGCTCTTTATTGAATACGGAACGATTTATCTGCGCGGGGCACAGCCTGAAGCCTATCCAAACACTGTTCCTTTACATGACTTAAAGATTTTCGGTGTTGTCATCAGCGGCCAATCCATTTTGATATTGGGCGTTTCCATCATCCTGATGATCCTGCTTCAATTTATTGTCCATCGAACGAAAATAGGAAAAGCGATGCGTGCTGTATCCCATGACATGGATGCAGCAAAATTAATGGGAATTAACGTCAATAATACGATCTCAGCAACGTTTGCAATTGGTTCAGCATTGGCCGGCGCTGCAGGAGTTATTTTCGGAATGTACTATACAACGATTGACCCGTTAATGGGGATTATTCCAGGTCTTAAGGCGTTTGTTGCGGCCGTATTGGGCGGGATCGGAATCATTCCGGGAGCCATGACAGGCGGTTTGCTGCTTGGTGTAATTGAGTCGCTTGTCAGCGCGGCAGGCTTCTCGCTCTGGCGTGATGGTGTGGCTTTTGTCGTTCTGATTTTGATCTTGCTTCTACGTCCGGCAGGTCTGTTTGGCAAGAATGTTAAGGAAAAGGTTTAGGGGGTGGCTTAAGCGATGAGATTAGTAAAAAATGCAAAGGGCTTTTGGCTTTCAATCGTTTTGGCCGTAGTGGTTGGAGTAGTTATTCAATTTTTGATCAGTGGAGAAATCCTTGACTCTTTCTATTCAAATACACTCTATCTGATCGGAATTAATATTATTCTTGCTGTGAGTCTTCATTTGATTATCGGCGTTACTGGGCAGTTCTCCATTGGCCATGCCGGCTTTCTGGCTGTCGGTGCCTATGCTTCCGCCATCATGACAATGAAATTGGGAATGCCGTTCCCGGTAGCCATACTTGTTGCTGGCGTTGCAGCGGCGATTGCCGGTTTAATCATTGGAATTCCTACTCTAAGGCTTAGAGGGGACTATTTAGCCATTGCCACATTGGGCTTTGGAGAGATCATGCGGATTATCTTTTTAAATATTGACTATGTCGGCGGTGCGAGCGGAATGACCGTCTCTCACCTTGTGACCTGGCCGTGGGTTTATGCCTGTGTTGTCATCACCATCATCGTCATTGTGAACTTTACGAATTCAACTCACGGACGGGCCTGCATCTCCATTCGTGAGAATGAAATTGCTGCAGACGCCATGGGAATCAACACGACTTTTTATAAAGTAATTGCCTTTGTTATTGGGGCCTTCTTCGCAGGTGTTGCCGGAGCCCTATATGCTCATAACTTTTATATTATCCAGCCGACAAACTTTGGCTTTTTGAAATCATTTGATATTTTAATTTTCGTCGTGCTTGGCGGTTTAGGCAGTATGTCTGGTGCGGTTATTGCGGCGATTCTTTTGACAATTATTTCTGCCTTTCTTTCCAATTATCCGGAAGTTCGGATGTTGATTTACAGCCTTGTGCTGATAGTGATGATGCTGTTCCGCCCGCAAGGATTGCTGGGAACAAAAGAAATTACCTCATTCTTTAAAGTCGGCAAATCCGGAAAAGGAGGCGTGCAAAATGACAGCAAACAAACCGTTGCTTAGAGTAGACCAAGTTGGAATTCGTTTTGGCGGTTTAAAAGCTGTATCAGATGTGAACATGGAATTAAATCAGGGCGAGCTTGTCGGTCTAATCGGCCCAAACGGTGCGGGGAAAACGACCTTTTTCAACCTGTTAACAGGTGTATATGTTCCTACTGAAGGCAGCATCTCATTGGATGACGAAAAATTAAATGGGCAGGCTCCTTATAAAATTACAAAAAAGGGAATCAGCCGTACGTTTCAAAACATTCGCTTATTCAGTGAGCTTTCGGTGCTTGATAATGTAAAGGTTGCTTACCATTCTCTCGCCAAGCACTCTATTTTAAGCTCTATATTCCGCCTTCCGACTCATTTTACAGGTGAGAAAGAAATGGAGGAAAAGGCCATTGAATTTTTGAAAATTTTCAAGCTTGAAACGGCGATGAATGAGAAAGCAAAAAATCTGCCATACGGACAGCAGCGCCGCCTGGAAATCGCCCGGGCACTGGCAGCTAACCCTAAATTGTTGCTGCTGGATGAGCCGGCTGCAGGAATGAATCCGCAGGAAACAGCAGAACTGATGGATTTAATTGCTTTAATTCGTGAAAAGTTTAAGCTAACCATTCTTCTCATTGAGCATGATATGTCGCTTGTAATGGGTGTATGTGAACGGATTTATGTACTGGATCACGGCCAATTAATTGCCAACGGTACACCGGAACAAATCAGAAATAATCCAAAAGTCATCGAAGCGTATCTTGGCGAGGAGGTCTCGTAATGCTGAAAATAAATGATATGAACGTCTATTATGGGAATATCCACGCCTTGAAGGGCGTTTCCCTGGAAATCAATCAAGGAGAAATCGTCACGCTGATTGGAGCCAATGGTGCTGGAAAAAGTACACTGTTGCAATCGATTTCGGGCTTACAGAAGCCAAAGAGCGGCGAGATTTTGTTTGAAAATGAGCACATATCCGGCAAGGTACCGCAATCAATCGTAAAGCGGGGAATTTCACAGGTTCCGGAAGGACGCCGCGTGTTTGCCAACATGACGGTTGAGGAAAATTTGGAATTGGGTGCCTATTTGCGCAAGGATAAAAAGGGCATTCGGGAAGATTTTGAAAAGATTTATCAGCTTTTCCCACGTTTGTTAGAGCGTCGCAAGCAGCTATCAGGTACGCTTTCCGGGGGAGAGCAGCAGATGCTGGCAATGGGCCGTGCGTTGATGGCACGCCCTCGGCTGCTGCTGCTGGACGAACCTTCTATGGGTCTGGCACCGTTGCTAGTAAAAACGATTTTCCGGATTATTGAAGAAATCAATAATACAGGGACAACCATCCTCCTGGTAGAGCAAAATGCCAATATGGCCCTGTCCATTGCTGACCGCGCGTATGTTATTGAGACAGGTAAAATTGTCGCTTCTGGTAATGCAGAGGAATTGGGTCAAAGTGATCAAATTAGAAAAGCCTATCTTGGCGGCCATTAAGAAGGGATGTCGGAATGACCGGCATCCTCTTTTTTTATTTAATCCTGATGTGGGGGTAGCAAATACAATTTCCATCATGACAGATGTATAGAGTGACAACTATGGGATCATTTTATGTAATTGCGATTAGGACATTAGTACTATTGGGAAATAGCCCATTTGCCAAATGGATAAATGGTGGGGAACATGTCATAATAGGCACTGCAAACCCATATTTGGTTTGGAGTCTGGATCGGTCAGTGCATACATTGGACTGGTTCGGACTTTTATTTTATAAATGATTTCCCAGAAAAAGATCATACGATTAAACAGTAATTATTGAAAATTAAATATTTGGTCGTAAAGTGTAAGGAGAATATTGATGAATGGCTCTGTTTTTTTACAGAAAAGGGAACGATTTTCCAGACTTTTTTTGCTGCTGATCTCCATCATCGGAACTTGGATTTTCATCCAATTTGGCCTATTTACCCTGACTGTCCCCTCTGATATGATGATTTTTTCATTACTGGCTATTTTTTTATTCATTGTTGAGTTATTTCCGCTGCCTGTTTGGAAAGGAGCCATAACGATTTCCTTCCCGCTTGTATATGTGATTTATCATCTGGATGGTTGGAGTACAGCTATTGTCACGTACGGGATGATCTCGGCATCCATTAATCTATTGAAGCAGCGGCCGCTAAGAATTATATTCTTTAACACGGCGACTATTGTGATCAGCTTATATTTTGGTTCTATCATTTGTCATTCTATATATTCTGTTCTGCCGCTTAATGGTTTATCTAAAGTAATTCGAGGGATTATTTATTTTAATTTGCTTATGCTTCCATTCTATCTCATAAATAATCTCATTATTGATATTTTATTAGCAGTGCGGCCGCAAGCCTACAGTTTAACAGTGTGGAAACGCAAAACGCTGCAGGAAGGCAATAGTTTTCTCCTATCTTTAGGCTATCTTATCCTGTTCTATATTTTGGGGAATCAAAACAGAGGAAAAGTTGATGTCATTTCCTTCTTCTTCTTTTTTTCGCCATTGGTATGTTTTTCGTTATTAAGCTCGATTATTGCTAATTTGAAAAGGGAAAAGGCAAAGTTAAAGGCCCTTTTCAGTATTTCCTCGGAATTAAATGAAAAAATTGCCGGTGCCGATTGGCTAACATTTTTAAAAAATAATCTTCAGGAATTTATAGATGTGGATGCCTGGATTTTGTGGAGAAAAGAACAGACTGGCTGGCGGTTAAGCTTTGCTGCTGGTCAAGTTGCGAATCGTGGTTCTTTTTCAGAAACAGCAGATCAGGGATTTAACAATATCAGGAAGTTAACAATCTATCATAATATTAAAAAGGCTGCCGGTCCAGCTGGCGATTGTTTCACTGGAGAAATCTGTTCATTGCTATATGCCCCATTAATGCTGGAAAATGAAATGGTTGGTATGTTTGTCTTTGGGCGAAGCCGGACAAAAAGTTTTGGTGAGGAAGATCGGCAATCGGCGGCAACCCTTGCGAATCAATTAGCGGTACTTTTTAAAACAAAATGGCTTTTCGCAGAGCAAGAGAAAAAGTTGATTTTGGAGGAGAGAAACCGAATTGCCCGTGATATCCATGATGGAGTCGCCCAATCATTGGCTGGAGCCATATTGAATTTAGAAACGGCCCAGCGGAAATTTATAAAAATGCCGGAGGATTCTTTAAGGCTAATAACGGAAAGTACCGAGAAACTTCGCATCAGCCTAAAAGAAGTGAGAGAATCGATCTATGCATTAAGGCCTTATCCGACGGAACGGGTTGGATTATTTTCAGCCATTACAGCGAAGATCAAAGCGGTGGAACACGATGCTTTCCTGCCCATCACTATAGAGACCCGGGGTCAGGAGTTCCAGTTAAGCCCAATGTCTGAGAAAATTATTTTTGATATTTGTCAGGAAAGTATGCAAAATGCCATTAAACATGCAGAAGCTTCCAAAATAGAAATTCTATTAAGTTATCAAAAAGAACATGTATTATTGAAAGTGAAGGATAATGGCAAAGGTTTTTCCCTTTTCCAGGCCATGATCAAGGCGCGGGAGAATCCTCATTTTGGTATTTTGCAAATGAATGAGGCAGCCGAGAAAATCCATGCATCACTACAGGTTGATTCAAGAGAAGGAGCCGGAACGGAGATTACGTTAACGGTACCCAGAATGGGAATTGAAGGGAGTGATTTATGTGATCAAGCTTATGCTAGTCGATGATCATGCCGTATTGCGCGACGGGCTCAAAAACATTATGGGCCTAGAGAGTGATATAGAGGTAGTGTCGGAAGCAGTAAACGGAAATGATGCAATTGAAAAAGTAAAGGATTCCTTGCCTGATGTGATTTTAATGGATATAAATATTCCGGAAAAGAACGGAATTGAAGCCACAAGCGTGATTAAAAAAATGTATCCAGGGGTTAAAATCTTAATTTTAACCATGTTTGACCATGATGAATATTTCATGGCGGCGATCCGTGAGGGGGCTGACGGATATCTCTTGAAGGATGCACCCTCGCAGCATGTAGTCGATGCGATCCGCTCTGTTGCCAACGGCCAGTCCGTCATTCACCCATCGATGACCAAGAAACTTTTAAGTCTGCATCAGCCAAAGCCAGAGCCAGTCGAGGAAAAAATGGATGGCGCGCTGACAATGCGGGAAAAAGAAGTAATGCTATGTTTAGTGAAGGGAATGAACAACAAGGAAATTGCCCAGAACTTGTTCATCAGTGATAAAACAGTAAAGATTCATGTCAGTAATATTTTTAAAAAACTAGGCGTTAAAAGTCGTTCACAGGTTGTGATTTATGCCGTTCAACATCAGCTGGTACCGTTGTCCTAAAGGATGATATGGGCTAGAACCATCAATGTTGGGAAGAGCTGTCTGAATATGCTCGGCCTTCGGATAAGATCAAGTGAATTCGTGGAGAAGATGCCCGAATAACCACCGGGTTTGGACAAGGCCCATGGTTAGTAGAATAACAGTCTAAATCTTGCAGGGGGAGTTGCTGGGCATCTGGCGCTCTCTTCTTTTTTTTATCGTGGGAAGACTGCTATACTATTACTAGGTTATTTTTTTAAAAGGATGATGCAAAATGGCTCAGACGAAAACGAATGCAATGAGGATCCTCGATGCCCAAAAGGTTAGTTATGAAACTCTGACATATGACAATAAAGATGGAAAAATTGATGGGGTTTCAGTTGCTGCGAAAATCGGTAAAGATCCGAATGAGGTATATAAAACTCTTGTCGCTCAAGGCACAAGTAAGAACATTTATGTGTTCGTCATTCCTGTTGCGGAAGAATTAGATTTAAAAAAAGCAGCAAAAGCCGCAAGTGAGAAAAATGTGGAAATGTTGCCGGTAAAGGATATCCAAAAATGGACAGGCTATATTCGCGGGGGCTGCTCTCCGATTGGCATGAAAAAGCAATACAAAACTTTTATGGATATAAGTTCCCAGAGGATTGACTCGATCGTTGTCAGTGCCGGGAAAATTGGCCTGCAAATCGTTCTAAGCCCTGGAATATTACAGGAAATCACGCAGGCGGAGAAATATGACTTGATCAAATAAAATCATGTTATTGATAAAAGAGTGCCGGGAACATGACCGGCACTCTTTTTATTTTGCTGAAATTTTGAAAATATTTATTGTATTTTATGTATCTTTTAATTATAATACAAGACATAACAAATAAATTTTTTTTGGAGAAAGGAGGTTATCATAATGAAGATAGCGGGGATGAATATAACGTTTAGACATTATCCTTTTCACTATTTTTTGGATTGTATGGATAGTCTGGAAATTAGTTGCATTGAGCTTTGGGCGGGTGAGCCTCATTTTTATGTCTATCGAAACATCCTTAGTAATCTAAGAGAAACAAAGAGAGAAATGAAGCGAAGAAATAAGGAAATCGTTTGTTACACTCCAGAACAATGCATCTATCCTTTTAATCTCGCTGCCTCGGATTCACATTGGCGGCAAACAAGTATGGAGTATTTTCTTCAAAATTTGTATGCATCTGTTGAATTAGAGTCCCCCTTAATGCTGCTGACATCAGGAATTGGTGATTTCTCTTTGCCGCTTGAAGAATCATGGAAGTATGCAAGTGAATCTATTTATCAGATGACAAAAGCGGCAGAACGAGAAGGAATTACACTTGCACTTGAACCATTAACAAAATTTGAATCCAATCTGATCATTGACACACCGGGACTGACGAGAATGATCAAGGAAATCCAATCTCCAGCCTTAAAAGGAATGATTGATACAGTGGCTATGCAACTAGCTGGCGAGACACCTGAGGATTACTTTTCAATGCTGCCGGAGTTAAGTCATTTCCATCTAATTGATGGCGATGGTGAATCAGATTCACATCTGGCTTTAGATGATGGGAGTTTAAACTGGCGAGAATATATAAAAAGCTTGCAAGAACATCAATACATAGGGGCATGCACCCTGGAGATTATGGGCTCAAATTATTATCAAAATCCTAAAAATGCTGTTCAGAAATCGTTAGAGAAATTAAATGATTTAGGAATCTTATAATCAATAGTGGGAGGAAGCCCTTTATGAGTAATACTACACTTACACGAAAACTGGGTTTTTGGTCAGCCTTGGCAATCGCAGTTGGAACGACTGTAGGATCAGGTATATTTGTCTCATCAGGTGATGTCGCAAAAGCGGCAGGTACCCCATCGATTTCTATATTAGCCTGGATTATTGGAGGCATTATTGCTATTCCGCAAGTCATGGTTCTTGCCGAATTATCAACTGCTTACCCCGAAAATGGAAGCGGTTACGTTTATTTGAGTAAAGCAGGATGGAGACCCTTGGCCTTCTTATATGGGTGGGCGACATTCTGGGCATTGGATCCTCCTTCTATCTCCATTATGGCGTTAGCCATCGTTTCTTACGTAGCTAGTTTTTTCCCATTCTTTGCTGGGTTTGCTGGAAAATTATTAGGTGTTGCCATTATTTTGATTATTACCTCCATTCATTATCGTAGTGTGAAAGAGGGCGGTCTATTCCAAGTGATTATCACCGCTGTAAAAATCATTCCGTTTATTATTGTGATTGCATTAGGTTTAATGTATATGCATACCGGAAATTTCTCGTATACACCTCATGGAGCGGCGGTGAAAACAAGCCTTATTGGGGGTGTCTCAGCCACAACCTGGGCCTATACAGGCATGGCTGCCATTTGTTTTATGGCTGGGGAATTTAAAAACCCTGGCAAAATTCTTCCTCGTGCATTGATCAGTTCTGTATTCATAGTTTTATTTTTATATACCATGCTTGCCGTCTGTATCACTGGCTTAATGCCTTTTGATAAATTAATGAATTCAAGTGCGGCTGTTTCTGATGCGGTTAAGTATATTCCAGGTCTGTCACACATTGCATCATCGTTTGTTGCCATGACAGCCATTATCGTTATTTTGGGCTCGCTTAGCTCCTGTATCATGTTTCAGCCGCGATTGGAATATGCAATGGCTAAGGACGGGCTATTCTTCCAACGATTTAGCCGTGTTCATCCTAAATATGAAACACCAAGCTTTTCGATCATTATTCAGGTTACGTATGCTTGCATTCTAATTTTTGCAACCAATTTAACCACATTGCTAGGATATTTTACTTTAATTCAATTAGTCATCAATATTTTGGATTTTGCGGCAATTTACAAATGCCGTAAAAGGGATGATTATCAACCAATCTATCGAATGCCGATGTGGAGATTAACAACCATTTTAGCGATTCTCGGTGCTTCATGGCTGGCTTGGGGGACGTTCACCTGGGCCCCATGGCAAGGTATGCTTGCAGCACTTATTGTCATTGCCACGGGACTTCCAGTTTATTATTACTGGGAAAAGAGATATGGCCCAAACAATCATAAAGGTGGTCATAAGGCAGCATAGAGATTCACTTTTCCTAGGAAGTTAGTTCATGATGAGCTAACTTCCTAAATTTTTTAAAAAAAGAATTGATTAATTTGTAATGTTTAAATATAATACAAGACATAACAAATAAAGAATTGGAGGAACAAAGCCATGTTAAAATTTGATGAAGAGTTATTTTTAAAGTTAGTAGAAAAAGAGGGACTCGCCTTTCGTGGACAAATCGAAGATATGGTCGATTCCATTTCTAAAAAGGGATATAGCAATTTATTTCTGATCGGTGCTGGCGGAACGATTGC
Organism: Neobacillus endophyticus; assembly: GCF_013248975.1. Classification (GTDB taxonomy): domain Bacteria; phylum Bacillota; class Bacilli; order Bacillales; family Cytobacillaceae; genus Neobacillus; species Neobacillus endophyticus. Next base: position 1,448,005 of record NZ_JABRWH010000001.1, on the reverse strand, counting down.
GATGATGTACCCTTACGAATATATTTTAAAATCCAATTCCACTATTGAGGTACATGCCGAAATTGCAGCTGAATTTATGGTCATGAATCATAAGCATTTTACGAAAGACTCCGTTTGTATCTTTACTTCTGTATCAGGGACAACAAAAGAAACAGTGGAAGCCGCTGAGTTTTGTAAAGAAAGAGGAGCGACTACCATTGCGTTAGTAGCAGAGCCCAATACGCCGCTAACACAAGTAGTGGATTACTGTATCACGACCGGTTCAGAAAAGCATTCCTTTGATACATTCTTTATGTTGCTATACATGATGATCTTCCGCTTCATGCATAACAATAATGAATTCCCGCAATATGAGCAGTTCACGAACGAAGTGGCACTGTTGCCGCAAGCGATTTTACAGGCGGTAAAGGCTTTTGATAAAAAGGCAGAGGAATTTGCGAAGAAACATAAGGATACAGATTACCATATGATGGTCGGTTCAGGTAACCTTTGGGGGAATACTTACTCATATGCCATGTGTATCTTGGAGGAGATGCAATGGATCCACGCCAAATCCATCCATGCTGCCGAGTTTTTCCACGGTACATTGGAGCTTGTGGTGGAAGATACAAGTGTCATTTTATTAAAAGGTGAAGATGAAACACGGCCGCTGATGGACAGAGTGGAGCGGTTTGCTGAAAAAGTGACAAACCAATTAACGATTATCGATACAAAAGAGTTTGAAATGGCAGGCATTAGCGAGGAATTCAGAAAACACTTTTCTGTCAGCATTAACTGGGCGGTTTTAAGCCGAATTAGTGTATACCTTGAAAGGGAAAGAAACCACCCGTTAGAACTCAGAAGATACTATCGCAAAATGGAATATTAGAAGTAATGATGAGCACTACATGGTAGTGCTTGTTTCTTCGAGTAAAAATGAGGAAAGCAGGGGTCGGAATGAAGATTGTAACAGTCGGAGATAACTGCATGGATATCTATTCAGATGGGAAAGCGTATCCTGGGGGGAACCCAGTAAATGTGGCAGTCTATTTAAAGGAGTTAGGAGCTGACTCTTCCTATATCGGCTGGGTTGGGACGGATCCCTACGGTCATCAAATGGCCGAAGCACTTAAGGGCAAAGGGATTGATAAGACATTTCTTTCCAGAAAGGAAGGGAAAACAGCTGTAACCCATGTGGAGTTGATTCATAATGATCGTCATTTTGGGTTATACGATGAAGGGGTGATGGCTCAATTTACCTTAACGGACGAAGAACTGGAGTATATTTTATCTCATCAGCTTGTACACGCCGGAATTTGGGGACATGCTGAATGGTATTATCCTCTATTTAAACAAAGGGGGCTGCTTACCGCTTTTGATTTCTCAGATCAGTTGGAACATGGTCTGGTTAAAACATTACCTGCATTTGTGGACTATTCCTTTTTCTCCTATTCGAAAGATGATGAGTTTATCAGGGAGTTATTAAAGGATGTTAAAAAACAAGGTTCAAAAGTGGCCGTTGCCACTTTGGGGGAAAATGGCTCTCTGGCTTACGACGGCGAACAATTCTATCAATGCGAGATAACAGAAGCTGAAGTGGTTGATACAATGGGCGCCGGAGATTCTTTTATTGCTGGTTTTATTTTTGGCACATTACAAGGGCAATCGATCCAACAATGTTTAAAATCAGGCACCAAAAAGGCTGCCGCAACCATTCAATATTTCGGGGCATGGTGACGATTGCCAGCCGTCAATGTATAATAATGTATATAAACATTTGATGGATAGGATGAAAATAGTATGAATTTAAATGCTTCAACCCCGCAGCCTCTCTATATGCAGATCAGGCAAATGTTGAAGAATGATATTCAGCAGGGAAAATATAAGCCCGATGAACAGATTCCCACGGAAGCAGAGCTTTGCGAAACTTATAAGGTCAGCCGAATCACGATTCGGAAAGCGATTGAAGAATTGGTAAAGGAAGGTACACTAACACGCGTTCCCCGAAGAGGTACGTTTGTTGCCTCTAATAAATTCCATAATGAATTGTTATCTGTCAGCGGATTTTCAGAGTTTAGCCATCAGTTAGGGATGATTCCTAATTCTCGAATTTTAAGAAGTGAAGTGATCCCGGCACCCAAGGATGTTGCTGAACATCTTAAGATTGAAGAAGGAAGCCCTGTTCTGGAGCTAGAGCGTCTCATGTACATTAATGAGCGTCCCCTTTTCTATGATATCGCCCATTATTCGCTCGTGCGCTTTCCCGGTTTGGAGAAAAAAATCGCCAGGGATGAGTCTACATATAAAATCCTTTTGGAAGATTACAACACAGAAATGGTCAGCAATGATAAAATTATCGATGTTATCGGGGCCACCAAAGAATATGCCAAATACTTAGAATGTGATATCGGGGCAAATCTCTTTAGAATCGTGAAAATTGCCTTTGACTCTAATGATGAGCCTGTCCATCTTTCAACCTTTATGTGTGAAACAAGTAAAGTAAACTTAACTGTACATCGAGCAAAATAAAATCACACCAAATGAAATGGTGTGATCTTTTTTTGTTGATCGGCAATTTTGGGTTTAAGCTCTCTGTCATGCAGGTAAGTATATTTGACTGTCCCCATGCAGGACCTGGCATTGGGTTATAAAGGAGATGGAACGGCACTTATTTATGAGGATTGGTTTTGCTTTGCTGTCCTTTGTTTCGTTTATTGCCTTTGCTGTTATCGCCGCTCGTGAATTCTGCAGCAAATTCTGCCTCGGCATGCCCTGCATGCGGTGAGTTTTGATTGCCACTGCCTTTATTAAACTTTTTTGTCATGGTTTATTCCCTCCTATCACTTATTTTTAGTTTGGCGGAAGGGTGGGTGTTTATGCACGGCGGAAGTAAAAAAAAGGGGGAAATTGTTTTTGAGGTTTTTGGGGCATGAAGAGTCCTTTCATGGACAAAAGAGGCAAAAATGAAGGTGTTCGTGTTCATGGGGAGAGCTATTCCCGAAGAATTCGGCCTTTAGCTGTGAGGCATATTCTTGGGTACTATAGAAATACAGCATTATGTCGGGGATAATATAAAGGGACAAGAGTTTCCCGAAAGGATGTGTGACAGTGCCATTCAATATACAATTAATCTCGGAGTTGTTCGAACAAAACAGAAACGAAGCTAATGCAGGGCCCATGGAAAATTATATGAAGGGACATTTCCCCTTTTTGGGAATCAAAACGCCACAGCGCCGAGAGCTGGTGAAACAATTTTTCCAGGAGACTGGAATATTGAAGGAGCCTTTCAATCAAGATTTTGTTTGGCAGTTGTGGGAGAAGTCTGAACGCGAATACCAATATGTTGCCCTTGATTACATGGAAAAGTCATTGAAGAAGCTTCAAAAAGCAGACATGCCTTTTATGGAAAAGCTTATCATCACAAAATCATGGTGGGACACGGTTGATGCCATTGCACCAAAGCCGGTAGGAGCAATCGCTCAACATTATCCGGAGGTCATCGAAGAAATAATTAATGGCTGGGCATCTAATGATCATATGTGGCTTCGCCGGGCGGCTATTCTTTTTCAATTAAAATATAAAGATAAGACCAATGAAGATTTACTTTCCTACTACATAAAGCAAAATGCTGACAGCAAGGAATTTTTTATCCAAAAAGCAATTGGCTGGGCATTGCGGGAATATTCCAAAACAAATCCACTATCGGTGAAGAAATTGATCAGCGAAACCAGGCTGGCTCCATTAAGTGTTCGGGAAGGCAGCAAGTATCTTTAAATGAGCAATATCCTCTAAGGCATGTTAGAATGGCTCTAATGAGACGGAATAGAAAGGTGATACAGCATGATTAAATGTATTGCAACAGATATGGACGGAACGTTATTGAATACGATGCAGGAGATTACAGAGGAAAACAGGAAGGCGATTATGGCAGCCCAGGAGAAAGGGATTGAAGTGGTAGTTGCAACGGGCAGGTCCTATCAACAAGCCACTCATGCCTTGGCGGATGCTGGATTAACCTGCCCTGTGATCTGTGTTAATGGTGCAGAGATTCGCACCAGGGAGGGCGAGGTTGTTGACGCTTTCCCGATTGATAAAAATTTGGCTAGAGGAGCAGCGTCTAAGCTTGCAAAAACTGGGGTTTATTTTGAAGTTTACACCAATCAAGGAGCTTATACGGTGGATGTTGATCAGGCTGTAACTATTCTTGCTGATATTGTTCTTAGTACTAATCCGCAAGTTGACCCGGATGAAGTTAGAGCAGCTGTGCAAGCAAGGCTGAGTGACGGTCTCGTCCATAAGATTGAAGATTATGAGCTTCTTTTTGCTGACGAAGATCAAAAAATTTATAAGCTACTGGCATTCTCGCTGGATGCTGACAAATTAAAGGAAGCGGAAGAGGCCCTTTCAAGTCTAGAAGATCTGACTGTGACTTCTTCAGGCCATGATAATATTGAAATTACGCATCGCGATGCACAAAAAGGCATTGCACTGGAATCGTTTGTCAAAGCAAAAGGAATTTCTTTAGCAGAAACAATGGCCATTGGTGACAACTATAACGACGTTACTATGTTTGAAAGAGTAGGAAAAGCAGTGGCAATGGGCAATGCCAATTTTGAAATTAAAGCACTTTGTGATGAAGTCACCGATACAAATGAAGAGAGCGGCGTCGCCAAGGCGATTCTCTCCGTTCTATAACGTGAAAAAACAGCGATCGGATGGGCCGATTGCTGTTTTTTTCGGTGTGATATTGAATGTGTGGCCTTGGATGGCCTTCTTAAATTAGAAAAGCCCTCATTTCGAGGGCTTTACCATTTATAAGTCCAAAAACGTTCGTTATAGACACGTGCCATGACTTGGGGGTCTTGATTTTTAATTTTCTCAGACATGTCTTTGAACATTAGTTCCGTTTGTGAACGGTGGGCTCGAATAGCGGCCAGTTTGGTTTCGACGACATTCCCAATATTGTTAATGATGTCGGCTTCCCCGAGTTCCTCTACGCAATTATTCGAAAAGGCCACACAGTGTAAGGTTGGCCGCGCGTCCGGGGCCATTTTTCCAACAGCGCGGATGACGGCTGCACCTGTGGCATCATGGTCAGGGTGAACGGCATAACCAGGATAGAAGGTAATGATAAGTGAAGGATTTACTTCATTAATGATTTCTAAAATCCTGTTTGCCAGCTTTTCTTCATCTTCAAATTCGACTGTTTTGTCGCGATATCCCAACATGCGAAGGTCTTGGATGCCCAATACGCGTGCAGCTTCCTTCAATTCTTCCCTTCTGATTTTCGGAAGGTTTTCCCTGTTGGTAAAAGGGGGATTTCCCATATTGCGACCCATCTCGCCCAATGTCAGGCAGGCATAAGTAACGGGAGTCCCATTTTTCACATGGGTAGCAATTGTTCCGGATACTCCGAATGCTTCATCATCGGGGTGCGGAAATACAACGAGGACATGGCGTTCTTTATTCATACTGTTTACTCCTTTCCACGATTATTCAAACGGAGTGGCGCTGATTTCAAGAGCTACGGCTAATTTCCCGTCATAATCATGACCGGCAAGCAGTAATCTCCCTTGTTCGTCTATTTCATAATGGGTGATACCCTCGGCATAGATCCAGCCAAGGTTTATTTTTAGACCTACACGATACGGACCATTGCCGGTGATCTTGCCTAACTCATAGCGGACAAGGGCATTCCGGATATATGCTCCTGCAGAAAAGAAAGATTGATTGAAATGTGATGCATAGGCGCCGTTGGTTGTTTCCAAATGGATATAAACATCTTTATTGGCAAAGCTGTTAATGACTTCCTGGACTTTTTGAATCTCCACTACTTCCATATAAGCTGCCTCCTTTCCCTCATAGCAGGTCAATTTTGCCTAAACAATATTGTAATTAATAATGTAACTATCATACTAAAATCATTAAGAAAATGCGAAAACTATGTTTGAAAAAAGAAAGGATGCCCTCCAATATGGGGTCATCTCTTCATTTATTTAGTTTTTTAAATGTCTGCGGTAGGCACCGTGCCAAGTCGGACCGACATATTCATTTAAGCGGAATCCTTGTCCGATGGCGGCGGAAACAAACGCTTTTGAGACTTCCATTGCTTCAAAAACTGATTTTCCTTTTGCCAGTTCCGCACAGATAGCAGCTGAGTTAGTACAGCCCGCACCATGGGTAAAGGTGGTTTCTATTTTTTCGGACTGGTATACGTTAAATTGTTAACAATCATACAAAAGATCAAGTGATTTTTCCACAGCTTGCAGCGTGCTTCCAAAAAGGAACAACAATCATATGTGCACCAGGCGTTGGGGTCCGTCTGTTATTAGAGCTCGCAGCATCACAGAGCCTCGACCTCTCGACGCCAACCGCAATACCTTTATTGCCAGAGGAGATTAGTTTTCATTCATAGATGTGCCAATTTTTTTGCATGGATGTCTGTTATAGCTAAATGTTGATTTCACAGTGTTTGAAAATTAAACGGTAAAAATTCCGTCTAAATTGGGAAATACCCCTATTTCCTTAGAAATAAAGGAAGTTTTTCCTTTTATATTATCCAAATCTTTGGGTTTTGTCTTATTTAGAGCCGTTAATCGGAATATCTCCGCTAATATCTGCTTCTTAAACTTTATCTATATACAATAGCCGGAAATTCTCCGCTTATGAATTCTCTTACCTACATTAAAATCAACAATGAATAATAACAGAGCCATTCCATTATAAATCAATAATTGAAATATATCCCATTTTATCGGGGATCAGAAGAAAAGTTACGTGTTTACGTTGGGTGGAAAACTATATTAAACTGGTAGGAGAACGAAAGGGAGTGTGACGCTGGATGCAGGCTTCAGCCATTATTTTAGCCGGCGGCAAATCAAACCGCATGGGGACAAATAAAGCTCTTTTGAAAATAAATAATAAACCAAGCATTGAAAGGATTCGTGATCGATTACGTCCTTATTTCCATGAGATGGTGCTGGTTACAAATGATCCGCAGGAATATAAGTTTCTGGGGTTAAAAATGACTGCAGATCAGCATCCTGGAATGGGACCGCTTGCGGGGCTGTATGCTGGCCTGACGGCGAGTGAGTGTGATATGAATTTACTGACGGCTTGTGATATGCCTTTTGTATCCGGTGAACTGGCGTCTGTGCTTGTCAGTCTTTGCGGCTCCCATGATGCGGTCGTTCCTGTAATTGACGGAAACGAGCACCCACTATTTGCTGTTTATCATAAAAGAATTTTGGAGAAAACAGCCAAAAGGCTGGAAGAAGAAAAATTGAGCATGAAAAACCTGCTTTCGCAACTAAATGTCCGTTATGTAACTGCAGCAGAGCTGGGAGGTTTTAGCGAGTTAGGGGAACTATTTTTCAATATGAATCGGCCGAATGAATATGAAGAGGCTAAAAGGCGGGCGAAAGTAGAAGACATAAGGGATTTATTTTAGAGAGCAGAAAAGAAACATTTGCTTTCCTGGAAGTGTAAAAAATATAATAGGTCATAACTACATACTATTGGCTGGCAACTAGTGCTGCTGGAAGGGGCCGGGCTAAAGCCTTTGAGGCAAGAGGTGAACGAATTGCGATATGAAATTTCAAAAGAGCCGATTCAAATTCAAGCGGTGATTGATAAAGTGGTCGAGCGTGAAGCGGGCGCGATCACGACTTTTATCGGCACTGTTCGTGAATTAACGAACGGCAAGAAAACATTATTTTTAATATATGAAGCTTACGAGGCAATGGCCGTGAAAAAGCTTGCGCAAATCGGGGCGGAAATTGAAGAGCGCTGGAAAGGCTCTAAGGTCGCCATTACCCACCGGATCGGGCGCCTGGAGATTACAGATGTGGCCGTCGTGATTGCTGTTTCGACGCCGCACCGCGCAGATGCCTATGAAGCGAACCGCTATGCGATTGAACGCATCAAGGAAATTGTCCCGATTTGGAAGAAGGAACATTGGGAAGACGGGGAAGAATGGATCGGAAACCAGCTGGAGACCGTTTCCTACCCAAGCGGTAAACCAGAGGGGGAAGATGTGCATGAATAAAGTGCTGATGTTCGCTCATTTGCGTGATGCGGTCGGTCAGGAGTCTCTAGATATTGCGGCAAGCGGGAAAACCGTTGCGGAATTAAAGGCAATGCTGATGGAAAAGTATGATTTGCCTAAGCTTGATACCGTTATGACGGCGATTAATGAAGAGTTTGCGGGAGAAGATGAGATTATCCGTGATGGCGATGTGATCGCATTTATTCCGCCGGTCAGCGGTGGCTGATTTTAGGTTCTTTTGTAAGTTTTTTGGCCATTAATTTCGGGGAAACGCAGTGAAATAGCGAATAAAACTGAGGGATTCACAAATAAAACGCAGGCTTTCAGTATGAATACCTAGTTTTCGGTGAAATATTTTATAAATCAGAGCGTTACGGTCACATTAGCCCGCCCTATTGGCGGGTTTTCTTTCGAAGGGGGGAAGGGAAATGGACGAGCGTTATTCACGGCAGATTCTGTTCACAGGAATCGGGAAATCGGGTCAGCAGAAGCTTCGCAGCAAGCATGCCTTAATCATTGGTGCTGGGGCTCTGGGCTCAGGCAATGCGGAAATTCTGGCTCGAGCCGGAGTTGGGAAAATCACAATCGTTGATCGGGATTATGTCGAGGCTAGCAACCTGCAGCGTCAACAACTTTATACAGAAGCAGATGTGGCGGAACAGCTCCCGAAAGCGGCGGCGGCCGAGAAGCGCCTTAAGGCGATTAATTCAGATGTAGAAGTGCGGGCAATGATCGGGGATGCCACGGCTGAAATGCTGGAGGAGCTGGCGTCTGATGTTGATGTCATCCTGGACGCAACGGATAATTTTGAAACGCGTATGATGTTGAATGATGTGTCGCAAAAATACAATGTCCCTTGGATTTATGGTGCGTGTGTGGGCAGCTTTGGCATGAGTTTTTCTATTATTCCTGGTAAAACGGCATGTTTGAATTGTCTGCTTCGCAAGATCCCGTTGCAGGGAATGACTTGTGATACCGGTGGAATTATATCCCCTGCGGTTCAAATGGTAATAGCCCACCAGTCCGCAGAAGCGCTTAAAATCCTGGTTGAGGATTGGGATGCGGTGCGCACATCGTTTGTCAGTTTTGATTTATGGCGGAATCAATATACAAGCATGAAAATGTCAAAGGCGAAGGATCCTGGCTGTATGTCGTGCGGTGAAAGTAGGACATATCCATATCTTGACCATGAAAATAGGACAAAAACCACCGTCCTCTGTGGGCGGGACACCGTGCAGATCCGTCCGTCGATACAAGGTGAGGTATCGCTGGGGAAACTCGCTTCCCAGCTTGACCAGCTAGGATATACAGTGAAAGGAAATCCCTATTTATTGTCGGTTGAAATGGGCAGCGAGCGAATGGTTATTTTTCAAGATGGCCGAGCACTTATACATGGCACCAAGGACCTCTCCCATGCAAAAGCGATTTATCAGCGTATTCTAGGATAAATGGAGCCCGTGCGTTTAGCCGCACGGGCTTCTATTATGCATATTCTGACATGTTTCACGTGAAACATGGAAATAACTGTCGAATGATAAAGCGAGATTTAATGCAGTCTATTTCTTCGAAAAATCGGCGATACTCATGTAGAATAGAAGCAAGACTTAAACGTTGAGGTGCCAAAAGTGGATATATCCGTGCAAAAACTATTATCAAAAATGGAAGCAGAATTAAAACAAGCGCAAAAGGGTGAAAACTTGCGGGAGAAGATTTACTCTATTAAAATATTATGCGAGTTAATTTTGGACGAGCAGCAGGTAAAAGGCGGGGGTGCTTGGACTCCGGAAACTATAACACCCCAGGTCCCGCCGCAACCCGCTTACATACAGCAAGTGTTTCAGCCGCAGGTTGTTCAGCAGCCAGCCGCAATGCCGCAACCGAAAAAAATGGAATTGGATGACGGCGCAAATGGGGATTCTTTATTGGACTTTTAATGGGAACGAAACAAAATGGGAGGGGATTTAAATGAAGTTTTTTGTTGTGATCGGCGCCATTAACGCCTTTTTGGCCGTGGCGTTAGGGGCGTTTGGAGCGCATGGACTAAAGGACAGGCTTGAACCATATTATTTGGATATTTGGAAAACAGGTGTAACATACCAAATGTTTCATGCTATAGGGATAGTAGTTGTCGGCCTGCTGCTTAGCAGGGTTGCCGGCAGTGCGCTATTTACTTGGTCAGGATGGTTGATGCTGACTGGGATCATTTTTTTCAGCGGAAGTTTGTACATCTTATGTTTGACGAAAATCAGCATTCTGGGTGCCATTACGCCAATCGGCGGTGTTTGTTTTTTAGCTGCGTGGATTTTGATTGTCGTTGGAGCGATTAAGCATTTATAAATAAGGAAAAAGGCATTGGGTGCAAAACAGGTCCCAATGCCTTTTTTTTGGCTGATAAGAAATTTTGTTATCGTGGTGGATATGTCCCTAAAGAGGGAGTGGCACCATATGGATATTCATACTCAATTTCTTCGGCAAAGGTAATGTAATCTACTGAGACCATTGGAATCAGATAGCGGGTGCCGGCTTGCGGATCGCTTAAAATGACATGGTCTCTTCCAGCAGCTTCAATTATCCCAACAAATTCTTTGGAGTTCCATTGGGTACTGCCTTCAAAGGTTGCAAATAAATGGACCAGTTTTCCTTTGTTTAAACGTAAAATATTTTCGATATAGGATTGTTCGATTGGCAGCATACCGGGTACTTGAGTGCCTGCATTGGAAGGCGGTCTTGGTACACCGCCTGTTCCAGGCGGCGGAAATGATTGGAATCCCGGCTGAAACGCTTGCCCTCCGGCAATTGGCTGGGCTCCTTGCTGCCCTGCGGCCCCAGTATAAGGTTGAAATCCCTGTGGATTATAATATTGGCTCATCTTTTTCCCTCCTAAAAATGAATGAACGAATGCATGCCCAACATTTTATAAATACTCCCTAAACCAAAATGGTTCTTGTGGGAATGAAATCATTCCTTTGATTCCCACCTCTTTCTGCTGGCTGTCTAGTGAGGAAGTTTCTTAGATTCGCTGTTTAAATAGTATGAGGGGAAGTACCGATATATGACTGGAGGATTTGAAAAATAAAAAAGTCCCCAGACAGTGCCTGAGAACTTTTTTTAAAATTGGCTGTGTTAAAGGACATTGTTGATTTTCTAAACCTGTTGATTGGAACAGAAATCAACAGCCCAGTTTAACCCCGCCTAAAAATTAAATATGAAGGAAGGATGGAACCCGTTCTTCTGTTAGAAGATTTCCTACGAAGAAGGTGCCAAATTCGCCGTAGCGGGCACTAACTTCATCAAAGCGCATTTCATAAATGAGCTTTTTGAATTGTAGTACATCGTCAGCGAATAAGGTGACACCCCATTCATAATCATCAAAGCCAACAGAGCCGGTAATGATTTGCTTTACTTTTCCGGCATATTTACGGCCGATCATTCCGTGGCTGCGCATCAGGTTGCGGCGATCTTCCATCGGCAGCATGTACCAGTTGTCATTGCCCTGGCGGCGCTTGTCCATTGGATAAAAGCACACATGCTTTGTTTTGGGCATTGTCGGATATAGACGTGCCAGCACTTGTGGATTTTGATAGGGGTCCTCATCTGCTGGCAGATAGTTGCTAAGCTCTACTACCGATACATAAGAATGGGCAGGGACAGTGAATTCTGCCAATTTGGTTTTGTTGAATTCGGTTTCAATTTCATTCAACTCTTCCATTGTTGGTCTCAGAATCATCATCATAAAATCAGCCTTTTGTCCAACAATGGTATATAATGCATGGCTGCCTTCATTGCGATCTTGAGTTGTATTCCATTTTTCAACTAGACTTAAAAACTCGTGGATGGCTGCTTGACGCTCATCGCTAGGGAGCATTTTCCAAGTAGTCCAATCAACGGTCCGGAAGTCATGGAGGCAGTACCAGCCGTCAAGTGTTTGCGCTGCTTCACTCATATATTATATATCCCTCCTAGATGGTTCTATTTATTAACAATAAATACTATATCATAGTTTGACCAAGTGACGCCCGAATAAAACATTCATTGGGATGAAACAATACTAGGGTGAATATTTTTTTGCTGGTTGGAAATAGTGTAAATTATTTTGAAAAAAAAGATTTTTTGAGGTAAGCGCTATCTGTGATAGGCATCTCTTGAAATTTTACTTTAGTAAAGTATTCTAAAAAAGGAGTTAGTTATGAGGGAGGATTTATTGTGGATTTATTTGAAGGTTTAAAGACGAAAATTGCTGGGCGCAATATGAAAATTGTTTTTCCTGAAAGTCAGGATGAGAGAATTTTGAAGGCAGTAGGCCGCTTGGCAGAAGAAAAATTGATGACGCCAATTTTAATCGGAAATATTGAAAAGGTTCAGGCAAAAGCACAGGAATTGGGCGTTTCGTTGGATGCTGTTGAAATTTATGATCCTGAGAATTATGTTGGGATGGATGAGTTGGTGGCCGCTTTTGTTGAGCGCCGTAAGGGGAAAGCGACAGAAGAGGATGCCCGTAAGATTTTGCTTGATGTCAATTATTTTGGCACAATGCTTGTCCATGTCAATAAAGCGAACGGTCTTGTCAGCGGGGCAACACATTCTACTGCTGATACTGTCCGCCCGGCATTGCAAATTATAAAAACAAAAGAAGGCGTAAAGAAAACATCTGGTGTGTTTATCATGGTACGCGAAGATGAGAAATATGTATTTGCTGACTGCGCGATTAACATTGCTCCGGACAGTATGGATTTAGCGGAAATCGCAATTGAGAGTTCGAGAACAGCAGAAATGTTTGATATCGAGCCGCGCATTGCGATGCTTAGCTTCTCCACTAAAGGGTCAGCGAAATCACCGGAAACAGAACGTGTCGTTGAAGCAGTGGCAGAGGCCAAGCGCCGCGCACCATACCTTGTATTGGACGGTGAATTCCAATTTGATGCTGCCTTCGTCCCATCAGTGGCAAAAAGCAAGGCACCAGGCTCCGTGCTTCAAGGCGACGCGAACGTATTCATTTTCCCAAGTCTTGAAGCTGGAAACATCGGCTACAAAATCGCACAGCGCCTAGGCGGATTCGAAGCAGTCGGCCCAATCCTTCAAGGATTAAACCGTCCTGTCAACGACCTTTCCCGCGGCTGTAACGAAGAAGACGTCTACAAACTCGCACTAATTACAGCTGCGCAAGGTTTGTAGAGAGTGTCAAAGGGTGTCAGGCACCACACGTGGACAATTTGTTTAATTTGTCCACATGGGATGGACAGTTTTGAGTTATGAAGTTGTTAATGGTGGTAAAAAGTCTATGGTGTCAGGCACCATCGTTTTTGGAGTCAGCTCTTGGAGGGCTGGCTCTTTTGTTTTGTTGTTGTTAAAATAGGTCTATCATTGTTTAAGGGGTTACGTTATGGAGGATTTATTACGTCAAGCGGAATGGCGGGTTATTGATCAATCGGCGGTTGGCAGGCATTTTCAGGCAGTGCAGTCTTTTGGGTTTGATGATACGTTATGTGCTTCTGTGGGAGCAGGAAAAGCACCGGCAACAGCTAGGACATGGGTTCATTATAATACGATTGTATTAGGAATTCAGGATACTAAACTGCCATTTTTAGAGGATGGAGTTCACTATCTTAAGGATATGGGCTATCAGGTAATTGTTCGCAATTCCGGCGGATTGGCAGTGGTCCTTGATGAGGGAGTTCTCAATATTTCACTCATCTTCCCCGAGGCGGAAAAGGGAATTGATATTAATCGCGGCTACGAGGCAATGTGGGCCTTAATTCAGCGAATGTTTGCCGATTTTTCTGTTCAGATTGAGGCAAGGGAAATCGTAGGCTCATATTGTCCCGGCAGTTATGACCTTAGCATTGGGGGAAAAAAGTTTGCCGGTATCTCGCAACGTCGTCTCAGAAAGGGGATTGCCGTGCAAATTTATTTGTGTGTCAATGGCAGCGGATCTAAACGTGCTGAGCATATCAGGGAGTTTTACAATCGAGCTAAACAAGGGCAGGAAACTAAATTTATCTATCCGGAGATTGTTCCTGAGGTCATGGCTTCCCTTGAGGAACTGCTTGGCACAACACTTACGATTGCTGATGTCATGTTTCGACTGTTAAACGAACTGAAGCATAACAGCAGCAGATTCTATGCCGGTCCATTAAATGAGTACGAGCTTGAGCTTTTACCCGGTTATTATCAGAGAATAGCAGAACGTAATGAAAAAATTGCCGATATGTAAAAAGCCAAAAATCCTTTAATGGATTTTTGGCTCTTTTTACATGGATGCTGTGCTTGCCTTCAACTCTTCTCCCAATATCTAATCTATTGTGCACATATTATATTGAAAAACTGTCCTATGCCAAAAAGAAAGAGAAAGTATAGACAGTGCTAGTGTGGAAAGCTGACGTTTTAAGGCTGAGTGCCCTCAAGCAGGTGCATCTGCTAGTAGTTGAGCAGCTTCAGCATTTTTTTACTCCGCTACCTTTTCTAGGTTTCCATTGCGATCCATTTTGAATTTGGTAGCGGGTCTTTCTTCTTCCTCAAATAAAACAAGCTTGCGAGCACGATTCATAATTTTCATTAATGTCTCGTAATCTTCCTGCATGGTTTCCCTGTTTTCTTCGAGTTCTTTTACTTTCGATGATAACTCTTCATTTTGGGCCTTTAATTCGGCCATTTCTCTTTTTAATCTTTCATTCTCAATTTTTAGCGCATCATTTTGCAGATTGGAATGTTTAAAGTTTTGCAAGAAAGTAATGACCGTTTCCATTGAAAGGCTTGAAGCTGACTGCCCAGAAACAGACCTATATGTTGGAACTGCAACTGCAGGGATTTCCATGGCTTCAGCAGCCATTTCGATTGTTAAATCTTGCATTTCTTCAACTTCTGCCATAGGAATTTCAGGCATCTCCACTGAGATTGGCATCATTTCCAGATCTTCTGTTACAGGGACTGGCGGGCTATAAAGCAATTTTTTCTTGCCGCCTTGGTCTTTCCCTAGAATTCTTTGTCTTTGTTTTCTCTGTTTTTTTGCCAGCTGTAATGCTTTTTCGTAGCGGTGGCGGACAACTGCGTTCCATCTGAAGCCACAGGCAGCCGATGTACGGTTAAGCTTATCTCCGACCTCCTCAAAGGCGTTTAGCTGTGTACTGCCTTCTCTTACATGCCTAAGGACGGTTTCAGCTAATAGTAGATCATTTTCATCTGTCCATGCATCTTGACGAACTTTCATATTTTCAACTCCTTAAAAATTTTACCAATGAATATCCGGACTTTGGAAGCAATGTCTTCCTGACAGACCAGTTTTTAAAAGTTCTAGTCTTATGATGGACAAGTTTTGTAGGCTTTATACCAAAATGGTTAAAAGGATAATAGATTTTTTGGACATTTTGGTAAAAGTAACCTTAGTAGTGCCTTCTTTTTCACTTTGGCCACCTTGCATTCGGATGAAAGAAAATGTAAAATACCTTAGGTTAGAAGTTGTTCATTTTTCGTGCTTAAATTAAATGGATTTTTCCAATAAATGCCGAATAATCAGTGAAAGTCTTTGATGCTAGCTGGTTAAAATAATGATAGATTGACTGTAGAAAGGGTTGTAATCAATGTCTAATGAATTTCGCGTTTGCGATGATTGCCAGGCCGTAAATTTAAAGACATTAATCCCTCGTTTAAAAGAATTGGATCCGGATGCCGACATCAAAATCGGCTGCCAATCCTATTGCGGGCCCGGCCGGAAAAAAACCTTCGCCTTTGTCAACAACCGCCCCGTCGCAGCCCTGTCTGAAGAGGAATTAATGGACAAAATCAATAAGAAACTCAAATAATCACCTTCGTCCCCAGCCTTAGGTGATTTTTCTTTTGGTTAGGGGACTATTAGTGATTTAAGACGTTTGACCGTGTCTATTTGATAGTGGCCAGCTGCTTTTAACAAACATAGTCACTATAAATAACCTCAAAACCTAATTGTCCACCTCACACGGACAAAACATGTAAAATGTCCACGGGTGGTGCCTGACACCCAATTGATGACACCCAATTAATGACGACCAATTGGCCCATTTGTCGAAAAATCGTGTAGATTTATGCTGAAATATGGGTGGTTTTTGGGATATAATAGAAAAAAAGTAGAGTTTAGCGGCCGTTTGTAAGCGGATGTGAGTTTAATGGGAAGAGGGAAAGGAATGTCGTATTCGTCGGAGAAGTTGAGTGAAGAGAAAGTGTTTAAGGATCCGGTTCATCGCTATGTTCATGTGCGGGATCGGGCGATTTGGGATTTAATTGGTACAAAGGAGTTTCAACGTTTAAGGCGGGTCAGGCAGCTTGGGACGACTTATTTAACCTTTCATGGCGCAGAGCACAGCCGTTTCAATCATTCTCTTGGGGTATATGAAATTGTCCGCCGAATCATTGATGATGTATTTGACGGAAGACCGGAGTGGAATGATGAAGACCGCCTGCTGACATTATGTGCTGCGCTCCTTCACGATCTTGGTCATGGTCCCTTTTCCCATTCCTTCGAAAAAGTATTTGACTTGGATCATGAGGATTTTACCCGCGCAATCATCCTGGGAAATACCGACGTCAACAAGGTGCTCTCCAAAGTGAGCCCTGATTTTCCTGAAAAAGTGGCCGAGATCATTGCCAAAACTTCCGAGAAGAAACTGGTTGTCAGTATGATTTCCAGCCAAATTGATGCCGATCGGATGGATTATCTTCAGCGAGATGCCTATTTTACAGGGGTGAGCTACGGCCAATTTGACATGGAGAGAATCCTGAGAGTAATGCGGCCGCGAGAAGACCAGGTCGTTATCAAAAAAAGCGGCATGCATGCAGTCGAGGATTATATCATGAGCCGTTATCAGATGTACTGGCAGGTCTATTTCCACCCAGTTTCCCGCAGTGCCGAGGTACTCTTGTCGAAAATCCTCCACCGAGCGAAACAGCTTTATAAAGAGAAATATTATTTTAAATTTGAGCCGCATCACTTTATATCTTTTTTTCAGGAGCAAGTGACATTAGAAGACTATTTAAAATTAGATGAAGCTGTTATTTTATATTATTTTCAAACCTGGCAGGAAGAAATAGACCCCATTTTAAGTGACCTGTGTCACAGGTTTGTGAATCGGAATTTGTTCAAGTATGCAGAATTTGATCCAGCTAAAGAATACAAAAAGCTGGCCAAATTAACAGAGTTGTTTGTGAAAGTAGGAATTGACCCCGAATACTACCTGGTGGTCGACTCGTCTTCGGATTTGCCTTATGATTTTTACCGTCCCGGTGAGGAAGAGGAACGTCTGCCCATTCATTTGCTGATGAAAAACGGGGAATTGCGGGAGTTATCTCGGGAATCTGAAATTGTGGATGCGATCTCAGGGAAAAGAAGAACGGACCACAAGCTATACTATCCGGCTGATTTTCTTGCTGATGATTCTGATATGGGCGATATAGAATTAAGAAAGCAAATACGTGCCCTGTTGGATTAAGTGCTGTTTGATATGGAGTAGGAGATGACGAATTTGTTAAATGATCATGCGAAGCTGATGCAAGCGATTTTGGTATCCGGTGAAATTATCGGACGAAAAAAGCTGCAAAAGATGATATATATTGCGAAAAAAATATCTTTTCCCTTTCAGGAGAGGTTCCAGTTCCACTTTTATGGTCCGTACTCAGAGGAGCTTACATTGCGAGTGGAAGAGCTTTGTAATATGGGATTTCTAAATGAAGTGAGGGAAAAAAAGGGCGGTTACTTTCAATACCGTTACACCCTGACAGATCCAGGGAAAGAGTTTTTAAGTGTGAATGAAGTAGAAATGCCATTTTTACAGGAACTGTTTGTTGATATGAACGTCCAGAATGCTAGATTCCTTGAACTGGTATCGACGGTCTTGTATTTTGATAATCTTCCAAAAGAAGAAGTCATAAACAAAGTTTTCACACTGAAAAGCACCCAGCGCTACACTGAAGAGGAAATCGATGAGGCTTATCAATATATAGAAGCATTGAAGACAAAAACACAATCATAAATCCAAACGCTTGGAATCCTCCAAGTGTATTTTTTTTGTTTAAATCAATACTTGTATTTGAGATTTTGTTATAATTTGTATATAGAGTAAATTATAGGGGGTAATAATACTGTGATTATAGGAGTAATCGCTGTTTGCATACCGATTGTCGCTATCCTGTCGAGTCATTTTCAAAAGCAGTCTAAAATAAAACAAGAGATGATGAAGGATCAATTAGAATTGGAAAAATTGAAGCACGAAAACTATTTAATCGAAACAGAGAAAATGAAACTAGAGCTTGAAAAAATGCGCCTCGAAAGCCCTAAAGACGAAATTAAATTCATGTGAGTCCTAAATTTGCCCATCTGGAGTAGAGGTTACGCGGGCTGGTTTACAAAGTAAAAAAGAGTGTGGGGCCAAAAACAAAGTCTCACACTCTTTGGTGTCTGACACCAGAAAAAACACCGTGTCCACCCCACGTGGACAAAATGCGAAAAATGTCCACGGTTGGTGCCTGACACCATTTTATTGACACCAATTTATTTGTCGCTGTATCGGACGCCGCCGACGGCGTAGTGGTTTTTGCTCATTTCTTCGATGAAGACGGTGATGTTTTCTTTGGAAGCACCGGTTGTTTCGCTGACGGCTGCTGTTACTTTTTCTACTAAGGCTCTTTTTTGGTCCTCGCTGCGCCCTTCTAGCATTTTGACTGTAACGTATGGCATTGTTTATTCCTCCTTATTATGTTTCTGTATAGTAGTGTTCCACAAATGAGGAAAATGTGCAATTGGGACGGTCACTTTCATTTTCTTTTTCAGCACGGTTTCATGTATACTTAAAGGACTATGATTTTGAGCGGCAATTACAATTAGTTTGCTCAGGGAGGAGGGGGAGCTCATTTGAATCGATTTCTTGCCTATCCGTTAAACGAGATTCCTTATGTAGCAATTACCCTGATATTTGCTTTTACTTTACATGAATTTGCACATGCCTATGTTGCCTATAAATTTGGGGATATGACGGCGAAAAAACAGGGAAGGCTTACATTAAATCCAATGTCACACCTTGATCCGTTCGGTACTTTGCTTGTCTTGATTGCAGGCTTCGGCTGGGCCCGTCCGGTTCCTGTCAACCGCTTTTTCTTTAAAAAACCACGTTTGGCTGGCATACTGGTATCCGTTGCCGGGCCGGTAAGTAATCTGTTTCTGGCTTGTGTTGGATTTATTGTTATTTTCGGATTAGAGCGTACAGGGATGCAGATCAGCGGCAACTTTTATGATTTTATTGATATCTTTATCGAACTTAATATTGCCCTGTTTATTTTCAACCTGCTGCCACTGCCTCCGCTTGACGGCTACCGAGTTATTGAGGATTTGGTCCCCAATAAGATCCGTGCCAAATTGACACAATTTGAACAGTATGCAGTTTTGATTTTTCTCGTATTGGTTATTACACCACTTGACCAATACACAATCCAACCAATTTTCAGTATCGTTCTTCCTTGGATAATGGATGGATTACAAAATTTCTTTCACTCGTTGTTTTTCTAGGAGGTTTTAAAAAGCATGGATGAAAACAAGAAAAAAATGGGCTTTAACATTATCAAAAATGATCCGACTGATGGCCACAAAGGCTTTGGTAAAGGAGCGTTAAGCCTTGATAACGTATCACCGGTCATCATTGATGTGGAGGCCGGCGAAGCTGAAATTGATATTGGCGCAATGCATGCTCGGAGCGCTGTAGAAAAAGGGATTAAATTTTTAACAAATGAGGAGGATGTGCCAAACGGAAAGCCGTATTGGCTTGTGTGGGTCACGATTGATCGTAAGGTAGAAGGTCCTTATTATGCTGGAGTGACGGCATGTTATATGACAGTGGACCGTGAAATCCGCCGCGGTTATAAATTACTGCCCGAGCATGTGAACCGGATGGATAAGTCGATGAAGCGGCAGATCATTGTTGAACATATGGATGACAAATCCAAACGGGTGCTGGCTGAATTTCTCCGCAGCCATAATGTAGAATTATGGGAAAATTCTTCAGAAGAGCTAAAACAAGGTTTACTAACCGAATAATCGTTTTAAAAAAATACAGTACTCAACGTGTAAATGTGACGAATACTTACTTGGCTACTGTAGTTACTTTTAAAGCGCTGATCGTACTATAAGACTAAGACAGGAAAAGCTCCGGGGAATCAAAATCACCCCCAGAGCTTTTTTGTTTTCTTCGAATTTCTCCGTTAAAGAAACCTTAATGGCCCCACGGAAAGATTCTTTTGTACCAAGGAGATTTCTCCTTGCTTTTCTTATTCAATTCGTTCGCATCGTCCCTGCTTAAATGATCCGTACAATATTCGGTCGGCTCTGTCCCTTTAACATAGTAGGTAAAGCGGTGAACCGGGCAATCTTTAGTGGCCAGCTTGCCATTCAGTGGGTTTACATAAACCCCGATTACCCCTTTTGGTGGTTTGAATGTTTTTAAAGGCTTGCCTTGCAGGGCTTCTTCCATAAAATTGGCCCAGACATTTTTGGCATAAGTTTTTTCCGCTGTCAATTCCAATGGTTTTCCGGCGTCATAGCCTGCCCATACGGCCGTGACGAGCTGAGGAGAATAACCGATCATCCAGCTGTCCGTTTCGGTGGACCCTGATTTTCCAGCATAAGGCCGTGTCAGGTCTTTCAAGACGGTGCTGCCCGTTACCGTGGCATAGCCGTTTAACTTTGGATCAAATACACCTGTCAGCATTTCGGTCATAACAAAAGCCTTTGCCGGGTCTAACACCTGTTCCTTGCTAGTTTCACTTTGATAAATTACATGCCCATTATAGTCTTCCACTTTGGTGATCAATGTTGGATGGACGCGCTTGCCACCATTGGCAAACATACTGTAGGCGTTAGCCATGTCAATCACTCGAACCCCTGAAGTACCAAGGGCAAGTGAGGGGACATGGGCCATATTCGTCGACAACCCCAATTTTTTTGCTGTGTCTACTAACGTATCTTCCCCTAAGAAAAGATGTGTCTTCACAGCGTAAATATTATCGGAAAGGGCGATGGCCTGTGCCAGTGTAATTTCGCCGTCAGCATATTTGTTATTAAAGTTGTGCGGCGTGTAATCTGGTGTGCCATCGTCAAAATGGAATGTCGTATACTCGCTGCGCATAATCGTCGACGGAGTAAATCCATGTTCAAGTGCAGCATAGTATAACAGTGGCTTAATGGTCGATCCCGGCTGGCGAATAGCTTGAACTGCCCGGTTAAATGGGCTTTTTTCATAATCTCTGCCGCCGACCATTGCTTTGACTTCGCCTGTTTTTGGATCCATGGCCACTAAAGCCACTTGAATATTGGATGTCGGATCTACATACTTTTTCGTTTGCTCTTCCGCTGCCGCTTGCTGTTTCAGGTCTATGGTGGTGTACACCTTTAAACCGCCGAGGGCAATCGTGCGGTCATCCAAATGCAACTGATTTTTCAAGGCATTTTTCACAGCATCCTGAAAATAAGGCGCCATTTTCACCTTTTGCGTCGGATGGGAACCCACTAATGTGAGGGGCTCCTGCTCTGCTTTCTTTGCTTGTTTATCAGTAATATAGCCGTTTTTAACCATGCTTTGTAAAATGATAGCCTGACGGGCCTTGGCATTTTTCATGGAGGCAAACGGTGAATACATGTAAGGTCCCTTTGGAATGCCGGCAAGCATACTCGCTTCAGCAAGCGTTAAATCGGCCGCTTTTTTGCCAAAATAATATTGGCTGGCCGCTTCGGCCCCGTAAGAACCATTGCCATAATAGATGGTATTCAAGTAGCCTTCCAAAATATCGTTTTTCGAATAATTCATTTCAAGACGAATGGTATAAAACGCCTCAAGCAGCTTCCGTTTCCATGTTTTATCGTGCTCAAGAAACAGATTCCGTGCGTATTGCTGGGTGATCGTGCTGGCGCCTTGTACCTTTGATAAGGCTTCGATATCGGCAAGTACTGCCCCGGCAATCCGCTTGTAATCAAACCCATGATGATGATAGAAATTTTTATCTTCAATGGAGATGGTCGCTTGGACAAGGTCAGGGGAAATCTCGTTCATCTTATCCCAGTAGCGCTTTTGCCCATTGTTGCTTTCTCCGATCAAGGTGCCGTCATCGGCATATAAAAGTGTAGATTGGGTAACCGCAAGCGGCGGTGCTCCTAAAATTTTGGCATAGGCAAGGACACTGATGTAAAAAAGGAACATACAAATCATGCCTATCAAACTGATGATAATAAATGCACGCAAATATTTTACTGTTTTACGAAACCCTTGATCAGTCATGATTTCCATGGTTATTCACCTCGCAGCTTCCAGTTTCTGAAAAAATCAATAGTAATAGTATTTAATAAATAGAGTGGTTTTAAACATTTTTTCAGCTTTTTACAAAAATTTTGCTAGACTTTTTTGCATGTTTGTAATTCAATAGTTTGGGTAGTATAAAATTGAAAGATATTCGATATTTATACTGAAGGCCGGGGGAAACCTCCTGGAATTTTTTTGAAATAGAAAAATGGAAGGGAAGATAAAAATGACAGCTGGACTTTGGTTTACAGAAAAACAAACAGAAAACTTTGGTATTACGCTAAAAGTGAATAAAACATTACATACAGAACAAACAGATTTTCAATATTTGGAAATGGTGGAAACAGCAGAATGGGGCAACATGCTTTTGCTTGACGGCATGGTAATGACCTCTGTTAAGGACGAGTTTGTATACCATGAAATGGTGGCACATGTGCCGTTATTTACTCACCCAAATCCTGAGAATGTATTGGTAGTTGGCGGTGGTGACGGCGGCGTAATCCGTGAAGTGCTGAAGCACCCAAGTGTGAAGAAAGCAACTCTTGTGGATATCGACGGAAAAGTCATTGAGTATTCGAAAGAATACCTTCCGGAAATTGCCTGCGGATTGGATGACCCGCGCGTTGATGTTCGCGTTGACGATGGATTCATGCATATTGCAAAAAGTGAAAATGAATATGATGTTATCATGGTCGATTCTACTGAGCCAGTAGGCCCTGCGGTCAATCTTTTCACAAAAGGTTTCTATGCCGGAATTTCCAAAGCATTAAAAGAAGACGGTATTTTCGTTGCGCAATCAGACAACCCTTGGTTTAAAGCAGACTTAATCCGCGATGTGCAACGCGATGTAAAAGAAATTTTCCCAATCACTCGTTTGTATGTGGCAAATATTCCAACATATCCAAGCGGTCTCTGGGCTTTCACAATCGGTTCTAAAAAATACGATCCGCTTGAAGTAAGCGAAGACCGTTTCCACGATATCGAGACAAAATACTATACAAAAGAATTGCACAAAGCTGCATTTGTACTGCCTAAATTTGTTGGAGATTTAGTGAAGTAATAAAAAAGAAAGGAGGATGGTTCCATGCGTTTTGATGAGGCATATTCGGGGAATGTGTTTATTAAAAGCCACTCGAATTTTGAAGAGAGCAAAGTTGTATTGTACGGAATGCCGATGGACTGGACGGTAAGCTACCGCCCTGGGTCCCGTTTTGGCCCGGCTCGGATTCGTGAGGTATCCATTGGTCTTGAAGAATATAGTCCGTATCTTGACCGCGAACTGGAAGATGTAAAATATTTCGATGCGGGAGATATTCCATTGCCATTCGGTAATGCGCAAAAAAGCATAGACCTAATCGAAGAATTTGTGGATCAGATTTTAGCAGCAGGAAAGTTCCCATTCGGTATGGGCGGAGAACATCTTGTTTCATGGCCGGTCATGAAGTCTGTTTATAAAAAATACCCAGATTTGGCGATTATTCATATGGATGCACATACAGACTTACGGGAGCATTATGAGGGAGAGCCATTATCTCACTCAACGCCGATCCGCAAAATTGCCGAGTTAATTGGACCGCGGAATGTTTATTCATTCGGAATTCGTTCTGGCATGAAGGAAGAATTTGAATGGGCGAAACAAAATGGCATGCATATTTCCAAGTTTGAAGTACATCAGCCGTTGAAAGAAATCCTGCCGGAGCTCGCTGGTCGTCCGGTATATGTAACGATTGATATTGATGTATTGGACCCTGCTCACGCACCAGGCACTGGTACGGTCGATTGCGGAGGAATCACATCTCGCGAGTTGCTCGCTTCGATTCATGAAATTGCCCGCTCAGGCGTTAATGTTGTCGGCTGTGACCTTGTAGAAGTGGCGCCAATTTACGACCCTTCAGAACAGACAGCTAACACAGCCAGCAAGTTGATCCGTGAAATGATGCTTGGCTGGGTGAAATAAGATAGTTTTTCCGGAGTTGTCCCTTCGGATTTGACGCCTGTCCCATTTGCGGGACGGGCTTCTTTTGTAATTAGCTTCGGGGATGTCTGTGAGATCGAGGTCTATGAACAAAAAAAGCGGAATAAAGGATTTCCAATGTCCATGAGAACGAGTCTTATAGGGAAAAGTGGCCTCCACCAATATCCATAGAGCGAGCCCTATAGACTAAAAGTGCAAAAAAGCCCTGTCCGTGTCCAAGGGAACAAGTTCATAGATGAATTGGAAATCTTCTAAGTCTAGGAGAGTTTCATTTAAAAAACAAAAAAGGTGTGATGTTTTTGACGAATAATGAAATCCCTGTGAAAGTAATTGTAAAGACCACAATTGATGATCAGGAAACAATGGAGTTAGTGGTATTTGGAAGCTATATTCAAAAAGGGCAGGTAGGTTATCTAAAGTATGAGGAAGTAATGGAGGAAGGGGAAGTCCGGACAATTGTAAAATTATCAGAGGATGAGATATTGATTTTAAGGGGCGGAGCTGTGAATATGAGGCTGCCCTTTCAGCGGAATAAACGGATGATTGGTCATTATGAGCTCCCATTTGCTGTTTTTGAAACAACTACATGGGTTAAAAGTATGGAATTTTCCTTTGAAAATGGCAGCGGCCTGGTGGATATCCTGTATGATTTTTTCCTTGATGGCGACCACACAGGTACATATCATATGAACATTACCTTTCATAAAAGGAATCCAATAATATGAATAACATCCAAAAAAATGCAGATATTATAAGAGAACTTTTAATGAGGAGTGAACCATTCGAATGAATGTTGGAAGAGCAAAAGAAATTCTCGAATCTGCAGATATGATTCATGTAAGCTATGAAGGCACACCTGTCATAATTCAGCATGTAGATGAGGCCACAAAAATGGCCCGAATTTATTCGAGAAAAGATCCGGAAAATGAGAAAGATGTTCCGATCCTGCACTTAATTGAGGAATAAAAAGAAGTCTCCGATTTAGGTTCGGGGACTTCTTTTCATTTCTCAATTGTCCACCCCAGACGGACAAAACGGTCCAAATGTCCACGAGCAGTGCCTGACACCACCTCACTGACACCACCTCACAGGAAGTAGGAGAGGGCGCCTGCGATGAGTTCTTTTAGTGTTCGGGCAGGGTTGAATTTGGTTAGGGTCTCTAGGGTTAATGGTACAGAGTCTTGGAAGTCCTTGGTCAGGACGTCGTTCATTCGGGCGATGAAGACTGGGTCGTATAGATAGCAGTTCATTTCTTTGTTTAGGTATAGGCTGCGTTTGTCAAAGTTGGCGGTGCCGATGTCACAGATTATGTCATCAATGATGAGGGTTTTGGCATGATAGAACCCGTTTCTATATTGGTATACGGAAGCACCTGCCTTAAGCAGCCGGCGCAGATAGGGAAAAGAGGCTTCCTGGACAAGGGCATGATCCGCCGTATAAGGAACCATTATGGTAATCCTTACACCACGCATTGCGGCTGACATGAGCTCAGAAAACAGCCGCTGGCTTGGGATAAAGTAAGGGGTGCCGATGAAAATTTTTTGCTCCGCCTTTTTCAGTAAGGTGATAAACCTTTCCTCCAGCTGGCCGGCCTCGGTCGGCACAAATTGGTGGCGGATTGTTTCCTTTTTCAGTTTCGGATAATATGCGGAGAGCTCCGCCCGCTGTGACGAGTCCAAGGTCGTAGGATCAAGCACCACTTGAGGATCAGCACCCGCACCTATCATAGACAATCCCTTATTTGTGCTCCGCTGCCAATCGCTAAAAAATTCACTCTGTAGAAAATTGACCCCTTCACCGGTTATCTTTAAATGATAATCACGCCACGGACTAAGCTTCGGCTTCTCATCAATATACTCTTTTCCAATATTATACCCGCCAAGATAACCGATCTTGCCGTCGATCACTGTAACCTTGCGATGATTTCTCACCTGCGAAGAATAGAACAAAAATGGCAGCTGAATTTTATCGCTAAAAGATACCTGAACCCCTGCCTCTTCAAGTTCTAAGACCAACTTCTTACTTATCTTCCAACTGCCAACTCGGTCAAGCAGTAACCGAACCTCTACGCCTTCAAGCGCCTTATCCATTAGTAGTCTGAGAAAGTCCTGGCTGAAGCGATCATCCTTTACAATATAAAAAAGGATATGGACGTGGTGCTGTGCCTTCCTTATTTCAGCAAAGTAATCGTAGAACAGTTCCTTTCCGTGCACGAAAATATCAAATTGGCCATAAAGGATCCCCGTTTCTTTTGGAGCCGCGCAAGAAAAATGCCGCTTTTGTCCTAACTTAAAATCAATATAAAACCATAAGATGATAATAAATAAAAGCACGCTCATAATGAGCACAAATTTCATCGGAATCCTTCCCCCAATCACTGAAGTTAGTTTTACCATATGCTGTTTTTTCTATTAGTCGAAGGAATATTGTAAAAAGAGATTGACTGAATGCTCATTCATAATATAATAGAAGTAAGATATGTTCAGAAAATTGGTTATTTTCTATGACTTATGAATAACCAAAGGGGAGAAGAGAAAACGAAAGGGGCGATTTACATGAATGGTCTACTTTGGGTTAACCTCATTGCGTTTTTACTTGTAACCGCTTACGCTGTTAGTTTGTTCGTATATGTTGTCAAAACGCGGATTGAATTCATCAAGCTTGGGAAGAAAACCGAGTTCGACAACAATGTGAAAGAGCGGTTGAAAAAAATCTGGGTCATGGTATTTGGCCAAAAGAAGCTGTTAAAAGATAAAAAAAGCGGTACGATTCACGTCATGTTCTTTTATGGCTTCATCCTTGTGCAATTTGGCGCCATTGATTTCATTTGGAAAGGGATTAAACCAGGCTCACACCTGCCTTTAGGTCCGATTTATCCTGCGTTTACCTTTTTCCAGGAAATTGTCACTCTCGTAATTTTAGTCGCAACATTCTGGGCGTTCCACCGTCGCTATATTGAAAAGCTTGTTCGTTTAAAAAGGGGTTTTAAATCAGGACTTGTCTTAATTTTTATTGGCGGTTTAATGATCTGGGTACTATTAGGAAACGGGATGGATATCATTTGGCACGGAGAAGCAAGATCTTGGACTGAGCCAGTAGCTTCCCTCATTTCTCTTGTACTTGGAGGAATCGGTAAAACTGCTTCCATCGCCATTTTTTATGTGGCTTGGTGGCTTCACCTGATCTTCCTGTTGTCATTCCTCGTCTATGTTCCGCAAGGGAAACACATGCATTTAATCGCTGGTCCTGCGAACGTTTACTTGAATCGTTTGGATAAGGTTGGGAAATTAAAGAAAATTGATTTTGAAGATGAATCACAGGAATCCTTTGGGGTCGGGAAAATTCAAGACTTTACCCAGCTGCAAATGGTTGATTTCTATGCATGTGTTGAGTGCGGACGCTGTACCAATATGTGCCCGGCAACAGGTACAGGGAAAATGCTATCGCCGATGGACTTAATTTTAAAGCTCCGTGATCACCTAACCTTTTACGGTGCAGCTGTTACATCGAAGCAGCCTTGGGTTCCAACCTTTGCTTTTTCAAATACAAAAGGTAATCAAATTGCCCTTACTGCTGCGGGGCAAGGAGCCGGAGAGACAGCTGCTGCAAGTGCCTACAGTCCTAGTTTGATTGGGGATGTCATTACCGAGGAAGAAATTTGGGCATGTACAACCTGCCGTAACTGTGAAGATCAATGTCCGGTTATGAATGAACATGTAGAAAAAATTATCGACCTCCGCCGGTATTTAGTTTTAACAGAAGGAAAAATGAATCCTGATGCGCAGCGTGCGATGACAAATATTGAGCGTCAAGGAAATCCGTGGGGCTTAAATCGCAAAGAGCGCGAAAAATGGCGCGAGCTTCGCGAAGACGT
Source organism: Neobacillus endophyticus (assembly GCF_013248975.1). Taxonomy (GTDB): domain Bacteria; phylum Bacillota; class Bacilli; order Bacillales; family Cytobacillaceae; genus Neobacillus; species Neobacillus endophyticus. The sequence goes on along the minus strand of NZ_JABRWH010000001.1, from coordinate 1,419,827 downwards.
ACAGGTCCCAACAGTGAAAGAAATGAAAAAAGCCGGAGAAGAGTTCGAGTACCTTTTCTGGGTCGGCTCTATGGGTTCATATGATAATCGCAGCCAAAAAATTGCCCTATCATTTGCGAAGCTGCTAAATGAGGCGGGAGTGAAATTCGCCATTCTTGGCAACAAAGAAAAGAATTCCGGAGACACTGCACGCCGTCTTGGTAACGAGTTCTTGTTTCAAGATCTCGCTGCTAAAAATATTGAGGAAATTCAGGATGCAGGGGTTAAGAAGATTATTACAACAGACCCGCATGCCTATAATATTTTTAAAAATGAATATCCTGATTTTGGATTGGAAGCTGAAGTGTATCACCACACGGAAATTTTGTATCAGCTTGTAAAAGAAGGGCGCCTTGTTCCGAAGCATGCGGTGAACGAAACGATTACTTTCCATGATTCCTGCTACCTCGGACGTTACAACGATGTATACGATCCGCCAAGGGAAATATTAAAAGCCATTCCAGGCGTGAAATTGATAGAAATGGAACGTAATCACGACAAAGCTATGTGCTGCGGTGCAGGTGGAGGATTAATGTGGATGGAGGAAGATACAGGCCAGCGCATTAACGTAGCCAGAACCGAGCAGGCACTTGAAACACATTCAACCGTTATCAGTTCTGCATGTCCATACTGCTTAACAATGCTGTCTGACGGAACAAAAGCAAAAGAAGTAGAAGATACGATATCCACTTATGATGTCGCTGAACTCTTAGAGAAAGCTATTTGCGGCGAGCCCGCGAATGCCGCCTCTTAGAAAATCCGCATGATCATGAATAGCAGAAGTTAATTATTTCACGAATTCAAAAAATTTTAGGAATTTTGTGTTTAATAATTCAACTTCTGCTGTTTTTTGTGTAAAATGAAATAGAAAATAAAACGCTTTCATTTTTAGTTTTTGGGGTATATGTTGACTTGGGCGATTGCATGGAACCTGCGGTCTGCGCTTGTTTTTAGCCGAGCATTGAGCGAGCGTTCAGTCGCTCATGAAAGGCTTGCTTTTTAAAAATAGGACTAAAAAATGGGAAAAGGGAGAGTGTTTTGCATGGGGAGAACGGTAATTTTGAGTGGGGTGAGAACGCCGTTTGGAAAATTTGGCGGCGGTTTAAGCGGTTTTACGGCCGCACAGCTTGGAGGAGTAGCCATAAAGGAAGCGCTTAAGCGAGCAGAGGTCGCACTAGAGGATGTTCAGGAAGTTATTTTTGGAACCGTTTTACAAGGGGGGCAGGGACAGATTCCTTCACGTCAGGCTGCCAGAGAAGCCGGGTTACCTTGGAATGTCAAAACGGAGACCATAAACAAAGTTTGTGCATCAGGGTTACGAAGTGTAACACTCGCGGACCAAATCATTCGTTTAGGTGATGAAGAAGTGATAGTTGCCGGCGGTATGGAATCGATGAGCAATGCGCCGTATATTTTGCCGAAAGCTAGATGGGGGTTACGCATGGGGAATGCTTCGGTACAGGACTTGATGATTCATGACGGCTTAAGCTGCAGTTTTACCGGTGTTCACATGGGAACATACGGGAATTCAACGGCAGAAGAGCTCGACATCAGCCGTGAAGCACAGGACGAGTGGGCTTTCAGAAGCCATCAACGGGCGATCGAAGCGATTGAAAGCGGCAAGTTTGCCGAGGAAATTATCGCGGTTGAGGTGCCACAGAAAAAAGGTGTGCCAATGGTAATTGAGCATGACGAAGCGCCAAGGAAAGACACCTCTTTGGAAAAATTGGCAAAACTCGGACCGGCCTTTAACGGTGAAGGAACCATCACGGCAGGTAATGCCCCTGGGGTAAATGACGGTGCAGGTGCTCTCGTGCTCATGAGTGAGGATCGTGCTATTCGGGAAGGACGCAAGGTGGAAGCTGTGATCGTTGGTCAAGCCGCGATTGCTGTCGAGGCGAAAGACTTTCCGCAAACACCAGGTCTTGTCATCAATGAGCTTTTACGAAAGAGCGGGAAAAAACTTGCGGATATTGACCTATTTGAAATCAATGAAGCTTTTGCCGCGGTGGCCCTGGCAAGCGGACAAATAGCAGGGCTTGATCCTGAAAAGGTGAATGTAAATGGCGGTGCGGTTGCCCTCGGGCACCCAATCGGCGCAAGCGGCGCGCGCATTATCATTACCTTAATTCATGAGTTGAAGCGCCGAGGCGGAGGCTTTGGAATTGCGGCCATATGCAGCGGAGGCGGCCAAGGCGACGCGATCCTGATTGAAGTGCCAAAGGCTTAGACTTTTTGTATTCCCCGATAAAAGCGCCAATAAAATCGTGGAAGTCGCAAATATCAGTTTTTGTAAATAAAAATCGTAAGTAGACCAAACTAAACGCTGCAATTGGAGGGGAAATCATGAACATTTTAAAAGTGATGGTAATCGGGGCAGGGCAAATGGGCTCGGGGATTGCCCAAGTTTGTGCCCAAGCAGGGTATCAAGTTTTATTAAATGATTTAAAAGAGGAATTTGTTGAACGCGGATTGGGCGTAATCAATAAAAATCTATCCCGCAATGTGGAAAAAGGCAGGATGACTGCTGAAGAAAAGCAGGGGACCTTAAACCGTCTTACAGCATCTACTAATCTATCAGATGCAAGCGGCGTTGATCTAGTCATTGAAGCAGCTGTTGAAAATATGGAAATCAAGACGAACATTTTTGCTCAATTAGATGAAATTGCGCCGGCACATACCATTTTGGCAAGCAATACGTCTTCACTGCCAATCACGGAAATTGCAGCCGCCACCAAACGCCCGGAAAAAGTCATCGGCATGCATTTTATGAATCCGGTCCCTGTTATGAAGCTGGTTGAAATTATCCGCGGTTTGGCAACAGCTGATGAAGTCTATCAAGTGATTGAAGAGATGACGAAAACATTAAGTAAAGTGCCAGTTGAGGTCAATGATTTTCCAGGGTTTGTATCTAATCGGGTGCTGATGCCGATGATCAACGAAGCGATTTTTACGTTATATGAGGGCGTGGCAACGAAGGAAGCTATTGACGAAGTGATGAAGCTTGGAATGAATCACCCAATGGGGCCGTTGACGCTGGCTGATTTTATCGGCTTGGATACATGCCTGTACATTATGGAGACATTGCAAGAGGGACTGGGGGATGACAAATACCGTCCATGTCCGCTTCTTCGCAAATATGTAAAAGCAGGCTGGCTCGGCAAGAAAACTGGACGCGGATTCTATACGTACGAATAGTAGTCTGTCGCAGGATAACAAAGATTTAAATAACATCTAAAGGCAGCGGGAAACATCAAGAAACAACGAATCGATGCACGAAATGACGTCAAGTTCTACTTAATCTTCGAAAAAGGGGTCATGAGGGATGAATACTGCCATTTTACAATCTCCAAAAGGGGAAAACAGCATGAATCTGACATTTACAGAAGAACAAGAAATGATGCGCAAAATGGTTCGCGATTTTGCTGCAGGTGAAATCGCCCCACTGATTGAAAAAATGGAAAAAGGGGAATTCCCCCGCCAGCTTCTTCGCAAAATGGGTGAACTTGGCCTCATGGGTATACCAATTCCGCAGGAATATGGCGGTGCTGAGATGGATTTCACCTCCTATATTATCGCCATTAACGAACTTTCACGGGTAAGTGCTACTGTGGGTGTCATCCTATCCGTACACACATCGGTTGGAACAAATCCCATTCTATATTTTGGCACAGAGGAACAGAAGCGGAAATACGTGCCAAATCTTGCTGCCGGTGAATATTTAGGAGCGTTCTGCTTAACGGAGCCAAGTGCCGGCTCTGATGCCGCTTCGTTAAAATCCCGCGCCGTCCGTGATGGTGACCAATATGTCATCAACGGCTCAAAGGTATTTATTACAAACGGTGGAGAAGCAGATGTGTATATTGTGTTTGCTAAAACTGATCCTGGCTTGGGAAGCAAAGGGATCTCAGCCTTTATAGTGGAAAAAGATACCCAGGGTCTCGTAATTGGCAAAGATGAAAAGAAAATGGGGCTGCATGGTTCGAGAACGGTACAGCTTACTTTTGAGGACATGCTCGTCCCAGTAGAGAACCTTCTTGGGCAGGAAGGAGAAGGGTTCAAAATTGCTATGGCTAACTTGGAAGTTGGCCGCATCGGCATTGCCGCCCAGGCGCTAGGGATTGCAGAAGCCGCACTGTCAGCCGCAACCGCCTATGCAAATGAGCGAGTGCAATTTGGCAAACCAATCATCGCCCAGCAGGGAATTGCCTTTAAGTTAGCTGATATGGCAACGAGTGTAGAAGCAGCTAGACTTCTAGTCTATCGCGCAGCCAACTTAAGAACCAAGGGCATCAAGTGCGGAATGGAGGCTTCAATGGCAAAACTGTTTGCCACCCGTACAGCTGTAGACGTGGCGAATGAAGCTATTCAAGTATTTGGCGGCTATGGATACACGGAAGACTATCCGGTGGAGCGCTACTTCCGTGATGCAAAGGTTACAGAAATTTATGAAGGAACGAGCGAGATTCAGAGGATTGTGATTAGTAAACATCTTTAATCTAGTGAGGGGTTTTGAAAAAAGTTTAGATGCAATGGTTGATGCCGCTGTCATACTTAAATAGAATGCAAAAGCTCTGATCCAGGAAAAATCCCTAATTTGTTGAATGCTCACCAATTATTGCAGAATAGCAAATTCAGATTCATAGATGCACTTTTTTTACTAAAAGGAGGACGTAAAAAATGAATTTTCAATTATCTGAAGAACATGAAATGATTCGTAAAATGGTGCGTGATTTTGCCAAGAATGAAGTGGCCCCGACTGCTGCTGAGCGTGATGAGAACGAGCGCTTTGACCGGGAGATTTTTGACAAAATGGCAGAGTTGGGCTTAACCGGAATTCCATGGCCGGAAGAGTACGGCGGCATCGGCAGTGATTATCTTGCTTACTGCATCGCAGTAGAAGAGCTTTCCCGTGTCGATTCATCTGTCGGGGTAACCCTTTCTGCGCACACTTCACTTGCCAGCTGGCCGATCTATAAATTTGGCAATGAAGAGCAAAAGCAAAAATATCTTCGCCCGTTGGCAGAGGGTACAAAGATTGGCGCCTACGGCTTAACGGAGCCTGGCAGCGGATCAGATGCAGGCGGGATGCGAACAACAGCACGCCTCGAAGGAGATCATTACGTCCTCAACGGTTCGAAAATTTTCATTACCAACGGCGGCGAGGCGGACATATATGTGGTATTTGCTTTAACGGATCCGGCAAACAGACAAAAAGGCACAACAGCCTTTATTGTGGAAAAGGACTTCCCTGGCTTCTCAGTTGGTAAAAAAGAAAAGAAGCTGGGCATTCGCTCTTCACCTACTACAGAAATTATTTTTGAAGATTGCCGTGTGCCTGTAGAAAACCGTCTAGGAGAAGATGGCCAAGGATTTAAAATTGCGATGATAACACTCGATGGCGGCCGAAACGGAATTGCTGCCCAGGCAGTAGGAATTGCTCAAGGCGCACTTGACGCTGCCGTGGACTATGCAAAGGAACGTCATCAATTTGGCAAACCAATTGCCGCAAACCAAGGAATTAGCTTTAAGCTGGCTGATATGGCAACTTCAGTGGAAGCGGCCAGACTATTAACTTACCAAGCAGCATGGCTCGAGTCAAACGGACTTCCATACGGCAAAGAATCCGCAATGTCGAAGCTGTTTGCGGGAGACGCTGCGATGAGGGTCACGACTGAAGCAGTTCAGGTGTTTGGCGGCTATGGTTATACAAAGGATTATCCAGTAGAACGGTTTATGCGTGATGCCAAAATTACGCAAATTTATGAGGGTACTCAAGAAATTCAGCGCCTAGTTATTTCTAGGATGTTAACGAAGTAAGGCGGATTAGGGGATGACAAAGCGGGAAGTACAGGCTTCGGTCAAGGATGAGCGCCTTGTGCAGAAACGGCGTGAACAAATGATTAAGGGAGCGGTAGCACTTTTTAAAGAAAAGGGGTTTCACAGGACAACGACAAGGGAAATTGCCAAAGCAGCGGGCTTCAGCATCGGGACATTGTATGAATACATCCGCACAAAGGAAGACGTGCTATATCTGGTGTGCGACCAAATATATGACCATGTCCGCGATCGTCTGGAGCAGGAGCTTGAGCATAAAAAGGGGACGCTCGAAAGTCTGAAGCTGGGAATTGCCAATTTCTTTTATGTTATGGATGAAATGCAGGAAGAAGTTCTCATCATGTATCAAGAAGTTAAATCGCTGTCAAAGGATGCCCTTCCTTATGTATTAAAAAAGGAAATGGAGATGGTGGCAATGTTTGAGAACCTGCTGAATGGCTGCGTCGAAAACGGCGAACTTAAACTGACGGATAAGCAGGTCAAAATTATTGCTCATGACATCTTTGTTCAGGGCCAGATGTGGGGCTTTCGCCGCTGGGCATTGAGAAAGCTATTTACAATTGATGAGTACATTGAACTTCAGACTCGAGTTCTGTTTTCAGGCTTGGGTCAGCCGTCCCCGGAATAGGGAAGATAGGGAAGCTGCCTGAACCAAAACTTTTTGGAGCAGTCACCTCCAAAAGACAGTTGTCCTGCCCAGCCTTCGGCAAGATTGCTGCCTTTGAACAAAAATTGAAGACGGATTCAGGGTAAAACAGTAACAGGGGGAATCAGGATGGGAAAATATCAGCCGAAGCATCATATTCGTTTTGTCACGGCATCAAGCTTGTTCGACGGTCATGATGCCTCGATTAACATCATGCGGCGCATTCTTCAGGCAAGTGGTGCCGAGGTGATTCACCTTGGCCATAACCGCTCGGTGGAGGAGGTTGTCAATGCCGCGATTCAAGAGGATGTGCAGGGGATCGCCATTTCCTCCTATCAAGGCGGGCACGTTGAATATTTTAAATATATGTATGATTTATTAAAAGAAAAAGGGGCGCCGCACATTCGTATTTATGGCGGTGGCGGCGGTGTCATCATTCCGAGGGAAATAAAAGAGCTTCATGAGTACGGAATCGCTCGTATTTTTTCACCAGAGGATGGGCGCCAGTTTGGCCTTCAGGGCATGATCGACCAGATGATTGAGGAATGCGATTTTTCAACGGTCGACACTAGCACAGTCGAGCAGATTGAAAAGCTGCCTTCAGGGGATACCAATGCAATTGCCAAGCTGATTACGCTGGCAGAGCTAAATGTTGATAAGAATAAGGAAGCCGCAGCAACGGTCGAAACGGCCATGGAAAAAGTAAGAGCGCTGGAGCAGAACATCCCGGTAATCGGTATTACCGGGACGGGCGGTGCTGGAAAAAGCTCGCTCACCGACGAATTAATTCGTCGGTTTATCAATGAGTTTCCTGACAAAAAGGTAGCGATTCTATCCGTTGACCCAACTAAGCAAAAAACGGGCGGCGCGCTACTCGGGGATCGCATCCGCATGAATGCCATTTTTTCACCGAATGTTAATATGCGGAGTCTGGCAACAAGACGTTCAAAAAATGAGCTTTCTCTTGCTATTAAAGATGCGGTTGCCGTAACAAAGGCTGCTGGCTTTGATCTGGTCATCGTCGAAACTAGCGGTATCGGTCAAGGTGATGCAGAAATCACGGAAATTTGTGATATTGCCCTCTATGTGATGACGAGTGAATTCGGGGCGCCTTCACAGCTAGAAAAAATCGATATGATTGATTATGCTGATCTGATTGTCATTAATAAATTTGAGCGCAAAGGTTCTGAAGATGCCAAGCGCCAGGTGCAAAAGCAATACCAACGTAGCCATATGCTATTTGAAAAAGACTACGAGGAAATGCCGGTGTACGGCACGATTGCCAGCCAGTTTAATGATGCCGGCACAAACGCTTTATTCGCGGCCCTGATTGAAAAAATAAATGAAAAAATGAATACAGATTGGGTCACCTCTTTTCACAAAAATGCTGCGGTGGAAAAGCAAAATGTCATCATTCCAACAGACCGTCGTTATTACTTACGGGAAATCTCCGATACGGTCCGCGGCTATCATAAAAAGGCAGAGGAACAGGCCAATATTGCCCGGAAATTATTCCAGCTTGAAGGGGCGATTGCAGCTGTAAACGACCCAGTCGTGATTGCAGCGTTGTCGGCTGTTAAACAAGAAACCGAAGCTCAATTGACGCCGGAATCAAAACGGATCCTCGACAGCTGGGAACAAACAAAACAGGCTTATTCCGGCGATCGGTTTGTAACAAAAATCCGCGATAAAGAAATTATTACGATTTTAAAAACAAAAAGTTTATCCGGACTTGATATTCCAAAAGTGGTACTGCCGAAATACAAAGATTATGGTGAAATTCTTCGCTGGGTGTACCGCGAAAATGTTCCTGGGTTCTTCCCGTACACAGCAGGGGTGTTTCCGTTTAAGCGTGAAGGTGAAGATCCGAAACGGCAGTTTGCCGGTGAGGGTACACCGGAGCGCACAAACCGCCGCTTCCACTATTTATCGAAGGATGATACGGCGAAACGCTTAAGTACGGCGTTTGATTCCGTAACGTTGTACGGCGAAGACCCGGATTACCGTCCAGATATTTACGGGAAAGTCGGCGAGAGCGGCGTTAGCATTTGTACGCTGGATGACATGAAGAAGCTGTATGACGGCTTTGATTTATGCCATCCATCCACATCTGTTTCTATGACCATCAACGGTCCAGCACCGATTATTTTAGCGATGTTCATGAATACAGCGATTGACCAGCAGGTGAAGAGAAAAGAGGCCGAATTAGGCCGCGTGCTGACGGTTGAAGAATTTGCGGAAGTGAGGGCCTATACGTTAAAGACCGTCCGCGGCACGGTACAGGCTGATATTTTAAAAGAAGACCAAGGCCAGAATACTTGTATTTTTTCAACAGAATTTGCGTTACGGATGATGGGGGACATCCAGCAATATTTCATTGACCATCAAGTTCGTAACTATTATTCGGTATCGATTTCCGGTTACCATATCGCTGAAGCAGGTGCCAATCCGATTTCCCAGCTGGCGTTTACGTTGTCAAACGGCTTCACCTACGTTGAGTATTACTTAAGCCGCGGAATGAAGATTGATGATTTTGCACCCAACCTGTCATTCTTTTTCTCTAATGGTTTGGATCCGGAATATACCGTTATCGGCAGGGTGGCACGCCGCATTTGGGCAACAGTCATGCGGGAAAAATATGGGGCAAATGAGCGCAGTCAGAAATTGAAATATCATGTGCAAACGTCCGGCCGTTCGCTGCATGCCCAGGAAATCGACTTTAATGATATCCGTACCACTCTTCAAGCATTAATGGCCTTGCATGATAACTGCAATTCGCTGCATACGAATGCATATGATGAAGCCATTACCACCCCTACTGAAGAATCGGTACGAAGGGCAATGGCGATTCAGATGATTATTACAAAAGAGCACGGGTTAACGAAAAATGAAAATCCGCTGCAGGGTTCGTTTATCGTAGAAGAACTGACCGATCTTGTCGAAGAGACCGTGCTGCAGGAATTTGATCGCTTAAATGATCGCGGCGGGGTTTTAGGAGCTATGGAAACTCAGTATCAGCGCGGCAAAATTCAAGATGAGTCGATGTATTATGAAATGCAGAAGCACACGGGCGAATTGCCGATTATCGGCGTGAATACGTACTTGAATCCTAATCCGCCATCTGAAGAAGCAGTGGATAATATGGAGCTTGCGCGTGCAACAAAAGAAGAAAAAGAGCTGCAAATTCACTATTTACGTTTATTCCAAGAGGCCCATATGGAAGAGGCTCAGGCTGCATTGAAACGGTTAAAAGAAACAGCAGTCAGCGGCGGCAATATTTTTGCTGAATTGATGGAAACGGTAAAAGTGGCCAGCCTTGGCCAAATCACTAGGGCTCTTTATGAGGTAGGCGGACAATACCGTCGGAATATGTAAAAAATAATGCACACCCTTTTGCTAAAAAAGAGTCGAGGTTTTAGGTTAATTTTGATACAATGGCTTTCGGGCCATTGTATTTTTTTACAAAAGGACCCTCACTCCGATATAATAAAATGGACAAATAGTTGGCAGGTGTTCTCCATGAAACCGGGTATCATCATCATTATTCTTATTATTTTTGCCTGGCCATTATATTACTTATATCAACGTCAATTGGGTGCCATTTCGTTTCTGTTGCTGGCGATCTTTTTTCTTTATATTTCGATGAAAGAAAGGAAAAAGACAAAGAGTCAGAACAAGAACGGCACTGATTGAGCAGGCTTCTGAAAAAATAAGGACAAACAGCAGTTTGAACTAGCATAAACGGAAAGAATTTGTTTATAATGAAGAATATGTCTATTTTCCAAATGTCCGTTAATCACTCCTTTAACGAGTGTTAAATAGAGAAAGGAAGTGCCTAAATTGAGTTTAGCACAATACTCAAAAGAGGAATTACGCGAGTTATCCCTCATTGAAATGGCTTATGAATACTTAAAAAATAACAAGCAGCCGATCGCTTTTATGGATCTTGTGAATGAAATTGCTGCTGCTGCAGGACTTACTGAAGAGGAAATCAGAACAAGGCTGGCCCAGTTCTATACAGATGTCAATATTGATGGCCGATTCCTTTCCTTAGGGGACAATCGCTGGGGCCTTCGCGTGTGGTATCCAGTCGATACATCTGAGGAAGAAATAGTGACCACAACAAAACCGAAGAAGAAAAAGGCTAAGAAAGTTGTGGATGAAGACGAGCTTGATGATTACGATGAAGTTGAAGATGAAGATTACGATGAAATCGAAGACTTTGAGGATGAAGATGATCTTCTTGAAGAGGACGAAGATTTCGATGAGATCGATGAGGTTGACGAATTTGAAGACGACGATGTAATCGAAGACGACGAAGACTTTGATCTCGGGGAAGATGAAGATCTAGAAGATGACCTCGAGGAAGAAGAGGAACTGGATGAGGAACTAGAAGACGAGGAAGAAGAAGATTTGTAAGCTTGACTTTTTAATCTTTCCCTTGTATCATCTTTTTTGGGCTCCTTAAAAAAGGAACGAAGCCGTATGTGATAATAATGCGCTCCCTTACAACCATGTAAGAGGGGCGCTTTTTATTTTTTTAAAAGGTTTTTAGAAAGGCTCTCTTACCAAAAGGGATCTTGATTGAATTTTAATTTTTTTCAAAAAGCCCTTTAACAATCAAAATTATGCACAAACTGTATCAGAGGGGGATTCATAATGACAAAGTATATTTTTGTAACCGGTGGTGTAGTGTCATCACTCGGAAAGGGAATTACAGCAGCATCATTAGGGAGATTATTGAAAAATCGAGGATTAAATGTAACGATTCAAAAATTTGACCCTTATATTAACGTCGACCCTGGAACGATGAGCCCTTATCAGCACGGTGAAGTATTTGTTACCGATGACGGTGCCGAAACGGATTTGGATTTAGGGCACTATGAGCGTTTTATTGACATTAACTTAAATAAGTACAGCAACGTGACGACTGGGAAGGTTTATTCGGCTGTCCTCCGCAAAGAGCGCCGCGGGGACTACCTTGGTGCGACAGTACAGGTTATTCCGCATATCACAAATGAGATTAAAGAACGCCTTTTCCGTTCAGGCAAAGAAACGAACGCGGATGTAGTGATTACAGAAATCGGAGGAACTGTTGGCGATATCGAATCCTTGCCATTTTTAGAGGCAATTCGTCAGATTAAAAGCGATATCGGCAGTGATAATGTCATGTACATCCACTGTACACTGATTCCGTACATTAAAGCAGCAGGCGAAATGAAAACAAAACCGACACAGCATAGCGTTAAAGAACTGCGCAGCTTAGGTATTCAGCCAAATATCATTGTCGTTCGGACAGAAATGCCAGTATCTCAGGATATGAAAGATAAAATTGCCTTATTCTGCGATATTGATTCCAAGGCTGTGATCGAATGCCGTGACGCTGACACACTTTATTCCATCCCGCTTGCGATTCAAGATCAAAACATGGATCAAATTGTTTGTGATCATTTGAAATTGGCAACACCGGAAGCAGATATGACCGAATGGAAAGCGCTGGTTGACCGTGTGCTTCATCTTTCAAATAAAACACGAATCGGCCTTGTCGGTAAATATGTTGAGCTTCAAGATGCCTATATTTCGGTTGTAGAAGCTCTTAAGCATGCAGGGTATGCGTTTGACACGGACGTTGAAATAAAATGGATTAATTCTGAGCATGTGACAGCAGAAAACGTCGCAGAATTGCTAGGTGATGTGGACGGAGTGTTAGTGCCGGGCGGCTTCGGCGACCGTGGTATCGATGGCAAAATTGAAGCAACTCGCTATGCGCGCGAGCAAAAGAAACCATTCCTTGGAATCTGCCTTGGCATGCAGCTGGCAACGATCGAATTTGCCCGAAACGTCTTAGGCTACACAGATGCCCATTCTGCTGAATTTGTTCCTGACACCAATTATCCAATTATCGACTTGCTTCCAGAGCAAAAGGATGTTGAAGACTTAGGCGGAACACTAAGACTTGGTCTTTATCCATGCCGTCTCGTTTCTGGTACGAAAGCATTTGGAGCATATGAAGAAAACGTGGTGTACGAGCGCCATCGCCACCGTTACGAATTTAACAATCAATACCGTCAGGAAATGGAAGAAGCAGGCTTTGTATTCTCAGGTACAAGCCCTGACGGCCGTCTAGTGGAAATCGTCGAAATTAAAGATCATCCATGGTTCGTTGCATCACAATTCCATCCAGAATTTGTATCAAGACCAACAAGACCACAGGCATTATTCCGCGATTTCGTTAAAGCAACATTACAAAAATAATATTTAAGTGAAGCCAGTTCTCGTTCATGCGGGAGCTGGTTTTTGGTTTGAAGTTATTTTAGTGTGAAATTTGGTTTTGGGGGAACGAAACGACCGAGATTGGCACTAAACCAGTGAGATGAAAGACGATTATTTAGTGATGGAAATGGGAAATGTCATTTTGGAAGTGAAATTAAAGACAATGTTTCAGGAGGAGAACCGAGAATTGTTCTTCATAGGTGAAATGAAGGACAATTTTTCAGGAGGGGAACCGAGATTTGTTCTTCATAGGAGAAATGAAGGATAATTTTTCAGGAGGGGAAGCGTGGTTTGTCCTTCAACAGTGGAATGAAAGACAATGCTTCAGAAGGGGAACCGAGATTTGTTCTTCATAGGTGAAATGAAGGACAATTTTTCAGGAGGGGAAGCGTGGTTTGTCCTTCATCAGTGGAATGAAAGACAATGCTTCAGAAGGGGAACCGAGATTTATTCTTCATAGGAGAAATGAAGGATAATTTTTCAGGAACAGAACCGAGAATTGTCTTTCATCAAAGAAATGAAAGACAATTCTCGGAAAAGGAATCAGGATTTGCTTCTCATTTGTGAATGGACCCGCGATCCCCTAATCATATACGGTTTAGAAAAAAGAATTAATGAACCATAAAGTGAGAATCGGCCTTGATCCGGTTCATGAGAGAGCGGGTTTACTCCTCATCCTCATAATCCGCCAAAATTTCCTCTATCGTAAATTTCAATCCATAATAGACAAATAATCCGGCCATGGCGGAAGGGTAGCCATAGCGGTTGCCTTCGTCATCAGGAAGCAGGCCTTTCGTTAACTGCAAATCAATATGAACATCTGCAAGGGCCGGCAAGCTGCCTGCTGAGACATCGGCCAGTTCGGATTCGCCGCCAGCTGCGGAATCTAAAACAGTAGACACAGCTACGAACGGGATGAATTTTTCCTGGAGCCGTTCAGCAAGCGCGACCGCAGCTTCATCGTGGGCATTCCGCGAAAAAATTAGGACTCGGTCCGTGTTCGTTAGCAAGGTTTCTTTTTCAGCAGTCAGCTCTTTTGCAGATTTCAGCGGTTCTGCGCCTTCCACTGCTTCGAACTCAACAGCCTTCATTTCTCTTGCGCCCCAAATATAGATCGTGCCATCGCCAGAAGGAGCTTGGGCCAGGAGTCTTGCCCCGTCTTCAAAAGAAAACTCTTCCGATTCTGATATTTTTTTAAAAAGTCCCATTAATTGGGTTGTAAACATTTTCAGCATAAAAATCCTCCTTTTTTGCCACTTTTATTATAGACATATTTAGAAAAATTTCACCAAAATATAGGAAGGATATTTCCGATTGATGGAGAAATTAATAGAGGATGTATAAAAATAACGGTATAATACAAATCTATTAAAAGTTAGGAAGAGGTGGAAGAGATGAAAGAGAAAATTTTAATCGTTGACGATCAATTTGGTATTCGTATTTTACTTAATGAGGTTTTCCAAAAAGAAGGATACCAAACATTTCAAGCTGCCAATGGCGTTCAAGCTCTTGATATTGTAGAAAAACATTCACCTGATCTTGTGTTGTTGGACATGAAAATTCCTGGGATGGATGGAATTGAAATTTTAAAACGAATGAAACGAATTGATCCGGATATTCGTGTCATCATAATGACTGCTTATGGGGAGTTGGACATGATTCAAGAAGCTAAGGATCTTGGTGCCATTACTCATTTTGCCAAACCGTTTGATATCGATGATATTCGTGCAGCCGTCAAAAAACACATACCGCAGCGGGCTAAATAGCATTCGCTGCTGGTCCGGTTTTTTTTGCGGCTTTTTTTTTGCCATATTTTAACGGATGGAAAAACAGGAAATATTGGCGGCGCTTTCATTATGACAGTTTGCAAAACTCTGTTAGATTAATAGCATTTCTTGAATTGTTTTGATATGATACATATGAACTTTAACCTGCCTGTTTCTTTTCTTTAGCGTACATATTCAGTAAATTTGAGGGAAACCATTTATATGAAAAACCCTAAATAGAAAAGAAATTGGTCCAATTTAAGGAGGAATAGAAATGCCTTTAGTTTCAATGACAGAAATGTTGAAAAAAGCAAAAGCAGAAGGCTATGCAGTTGGTCAATTTAACTTGAATAACCTTGAGTTTACTCAAGCCATTCTTCAAGCTGCTGAAGCAGAAAAATCACCGGTTATCCTTGGTGTTTCCGAGGGAGCTGCCCGCTATATGTCAGGTTTTAAAACCGTTGTAAAAATGGTTGAAGGCTTGATGGAGGATTTAAAAATTACTGTTCCAGTAGCGATTCATCTTGACCATGGTTCAAGTTTTGAAAAATGTAAAGAAGCTGTAGATGCTGGTTTTACTTCTGTTATGATCGACGCTTCTCACCATCCATTTGAAGAAAACATCGCTACAACTGCGAAAGTAGTGGAATACGCTCATTCAAAAGGTGTTTCTGTTGAAGCTGAATTAGGTACAGTTGGCGGACAGGAAGACGATGTAGTTGGAGAAGGTATCATTTACGCTGACCTAAATGAGTGTGTTGAGCTTGTAAAACGCACAGGTATTGACTGCCTTGCACCTGCTCTTGGTTCCGTTCATGGACCATACCAAGGTGAACCAAACCTTGGGTTTAAAGAAATGGAAGAAATCGGAAGTGCTACAAACCTTCCACTTGTTCTTCATGGTGGTACAGGTATTCCGACAAAAGATATCCAAAAATCAATTTCTCTTGGTACTGCAAAAATTAACGTAAATACAGAAAATCAAATTGCATCTGCAAAAGCTGTTCGTGAAGTGTTAGCAGCGGATAAAGAAGTATACGATCCACGCAAATACTTAGGACCTGCACGCGAAGTTATTAAAGAAACTGTTATCGGCAAAATGCGCGAATTCGGTTCTTCAGGCAAAGCGTAAGCATCGTTCTTTTTAAAGGAATGGAAAAACTCGGACAAGTTTTGTGATTTTTTTCAATTGTGATAAAATAAAACCGCCCTCTTATAAGGGCGGTTTCAATGTGTTGAAAGACAATAGTCGAAAAAAATGGAGGGAAAAGACATGAAGTTTTTTATCGATACAGCAAACTTGGAAGAAATTCGGGAAGCATATGACCTTGGATTACTAGCAGGAGTTACGACCAATCCTTCACTTGTAGCGAAAGAAAAAGGCGTATCCTTCCATGAACGATTAAAAGAAATTACAGCTCTTGTTCCTGGCTCCGTCAGTGCGGAAGTTATCGCTCTTGATGCAGAAGGAATGATCCGTGAAGGAAAAGAACTTGCTGCCATCGCTCCAAATATTACAGTGAAAATTCCGATGACACCAGAAGGCTTAAAAGCTGTACATGCGTTGTCAAAAGAAGGAATCAAAACGAATGTTACGTTAATTTTTAATGCCAACCAGGCACTTCTTGCTGCAAGATCAGGTGCCAGTTATGTATCTCCATTCCTTGGCCGCCTTGATGATATCGGTCAGAATGGCCTTGATTTAATCTCCACCATTGCAGAAATCTTCGCGGTTCATGGAATTGAAACAGAAATCATCGCTGCCTCCATCCGCCACCCTATGCATGTAACCGAAGCAGCGTTAAGAGGCGCGCACATTGCTACAATCCCATATAATGTTTTAATGAATTTGACCAAGCATCCGTTAACAGATAAGGGAATCGATGCATTCCTTAAAGATTGGAAATCCCGAACAGAAGCCTAAAGTTTTGAAAGTTTTTCCATTTTCGAGTAATTTTTTTATTTTACATACATGAAAATAAATTTTTCGTGTAAACTATAAGTTAGGCATACTTTCGGATTTTTGATTGTCAATAGAGGAAATTACAGCCAACAGCCTCGTTTGTTAAGGTTTTAAGTGGGGCAATCGGCGTTTGCCGGCTGCCCTCTGAATATACCCTTTTGAAGTTTAAAGAGTTCAGACGAAAACCATTATTAATGACTTGCAAGGCTTAGAAGGGAGTCGAAAATGGAAAAACTCAAAATTGCTGGCGGATATCCGTTAAAAGGAACTGTGCGTATCAGCGGTGCAAAAAACAGCGCCGTCGCTCTTATTCCCGCAACGATTTTAGCAGAATCACCGGTAACGATTGAAGGACTGCCGCATATTTCTGATGTGGAAATCCTCAAAGATTTACTTGAGGAAATTGGCGGCAAAGTACAAATCACAGATGATGAAATGACCGTCGACCCGTCCACCATGATTTCCATGCCATTGCCAAATGGAAAAGTGAAAAGGCTTCGTGCCTCTTATTATTTAATGGGCGCTATGCTTGGCCGCTTTAAAAAGGCAGTGATTGGGCTTCCTGGAGGCTGTCATTTAGGTCCTAGACCCATTGACCAGCATATCAAAGGCTTCGAGGCACTTGGAGCACAAATTACAAATGAACAAGGTGCGATATATCTTCGTGCGGATGAACTTCGCGGTGCCCGAATTTATCTTGATGTTGTCAGTGTCGGCGCAACGATTAATATCATGCTTGCTGCCGTAAGAGCAAAGGGGCGCACTATCATTGAAAATGCGGCAAAAGAGCCGGAAATTATTGATGTGGCCACCCTCCTGACAAACATGGGCGCGAAAATTAAAGGGGCCGGAACGGATGTTATCCGGATTGACGGGGTTGAAAAGCTTAACGGCTGCCGCCACACGATTATACCGGACCGAATTGAAGCAGGTACTTATATGATTTTGGCCGCTGCCATCGGCGATGGAATATTAATCGATAATGTCATTCCTCAGCACTTGGAATCATTAACGGCAAAACTGAGGGAAATGGGCATACATGTAGACTCTGGCGACGATCAAATTTTTGTCGGCGGCGCAGAAAAATTAAAAGCGGTTGATATTAAAACACTTGTCTATCCCGGCTTTCCAACTGATCTACAACAGCCTTTTACAACGCTGTTAACAAGGGCACACGGTTCAAGTGTTGTAACCGATACCATTTATGGTGCCCGATTTAAGCATATTGATGAGCTGAGAAGAATGAATGCCAACATTAAGGTAGAAGGACGCTCGGCGATTATAAACGGTCCTGTTCAGCTGCAGGGGGCAAAAGTGAAGGCGAGTGATCTGAGAGCAGGTGCGGCATTGTTTATTGCCGGATTGATGGCAGAAGGAATCACTGAAGTAACGGGACTAGAACATATTGACCGTGGATATAGTGAACTTGTGGAAAAATTAAATGGCTTGGGCGCAACCGTTTGGCGGGAATCGTTAACAAAAGAAGAAGTGGAACAACTCAAAAATACGTAAAATGGGCTGCTCCAAAATAGGACAAGGTATTCATCCCATTTTTAGTGAGTGGAATAATTTTACACACTACAAGAAAAACTTTTCAGACAAGAATCTTTACAACATTAGGACTCGGGGAATTTTTAAAATATAAACTTTCTATAGATAGACAAACGAGAACAATGGGGGATGGAATGAAATGGAAAGAAGTTTAACGATGGAGCTTGTTCGTGTTACGGAAGGAGCAGCACTTGCTTCTGCACGCTGGATGGGGCGGGGAAAAAAAGACGAGGCGGATGGAGCGGCAACATCTGCCATGCGAGATGTGTTTGATACGGTACCAATGAAGGGAACGGTTGTCATTGGGGAAGGGGAAATGGACGAAGCGCCGATGCTGTATATTGGCGAAAAGCTTGGAACTGGCTACGGACCTCGCGTCGACGTGGCTGTTGATCCTCTTGAAGGCACCAATATTTTGGCATCCGGGGGCTGGAATGCACTCGCGGTGTTGGCCGTTGCGGACCATGGCAACCTGCTTCACGCTCCAGACATGTACATGGAAAAAATCGCAGTTGGACCAGAAGCAGTAGGTCTTGTGGATATTAATGCTTCTGTACTCGATAACTTAAAAGCGGTAGCAAAAGCGAAAAATAAAGATATCGAGGATGTTGTGGCAACAGTTTTGAATCGCCCGCGCCACGAGCATATTATTGCCCAGCTGCGCGAGGCAGGGGCAAGAATCAAGCTGATTAACGACGGCGATGTGGCTGCAGCCATTAATACTGCTTTTGATAATACTGGCGTGGATATTCTTTTTGGTACAGGCGGCGCGCCTGAAGGCGTTATTGCTGCTGTTGCCTTAAAATGTCTCGGCGGCGAACTGATGGGGAGATTGCTGCCGCAAAACGATGCAGAAATAGAGCGCTGTCAAAAAATGGGGCTGGATGTTAACCAAGTGCTTCGCATGGATGACCTCGTAAAGGGAGACGACGCTATTTTCACCGCAACAGGTGTAACCGACGGAGAATTGCTGCGCGGTGTCCAATTCAAAGGCTCCTACGCTTCCACACACTCAGTTGTCATGCGTGCCAAATCCGGCACCGTGCGCTTCATCGAAGGACGTCACAGCCTGAAAAAGAAACCAAACCTTGTCATTAAATAGGTGTCTGCACCACGATGGTGCCTGATACAATTCGGAGGAAACGGGTGGTGCCTGAAACCACCCATTCTTCCTTACATGCTTTGTTAAGGTTCATTGGTGATTTTGCCTCCATAATGTTTGGAAAGAAGATCAACAGACAAATGTAACAAAATGATAAATAAAACTCCGAAACCTCAAGAGGAATCCTTCCAGAAAAAAATTCCAACGACTGATCGATTAAATCTAGTTGATTAATTTTTTATTCAGAGGGTAAAATAGAAATTGTTTTATATAGTTATTTTCTGCAATTCTATTCATTTCTATCAACTTCTATTTCCATTCCTCTAATCTATTGAATCCCCGCTGGAAAACTTTAGCGGTATGTAAAAGGAAAATTCTTAAAGAGTGGTGTACAAATGGAATTAACAATTTCAATTTTAGAAAATATGAAACTGAAGGAACTTTATGAGCTTGCCCGCGAGTATAAAGTGACTTATTACAGCAAATTAACGAAAAAAGAGTTAATTTTTGCGATCTTAAAATCCCGTGCAGAGCAGCAGGGTTATTTTTTCATGGAAGGCGTACTGGAAATTATTCAGTCGGAAGGTTTCGGTTTCCTTCGTCCGATTAATTATTCGCCTAGTTCTGAGGATATTTACATCTCGGCATCGCAAATCCGCCGCTTTGACCTTCGCAACGGGGACAAAGTTTCTGGAAAAGTGCGTCCGCCAAAAGAAAATGAACGCTATTTCGGCCTTCTGCACGTAGAAGCTGTAAACGGAGAAGATCCGGAATCGGCAAAAGAACGGGTCTATTTCCCAGCCTTAACACCGCTTTATCCAAATCGCATGATGAAGCTCGAAACCACACAAAAATATTTGTCCACTCGGATTATGGATTTGGTGGCCCCTGTTGGCTTCGGGCAGCGCGGTTTGATTGTTGCTCCTCCAAAGGCTGGTAAAACCATGTTGTTAAAAGAAATTGCCAACAGCATTACAACCAATCATCCTGAAGTAGAATTGATTGTTCTGTTGATCGATGAACGTCCGGAAGAGGTTACGGACATCGAGCGCTCTGTCGCTGGTGATGTGGTCAGTTCGACGTTTGATGAAGTACCTGAAAATCATATTAAAGTGGCCGAGCTTGTGCTTGACCGTGCGATGCGTTTAGTAGAACACAAGCGTGATGTTGTCATTTTAATGGATAGTATCACCCGCCTTGCCCGTGCCTATAACCTTGTGATTCCGCCAAGCGGCCGGACGCTTTCTGGGGGGATTGACCCGGCGGCGTTCCACCGTCCAAAGCGTTTCTTCGGAGCTGCCCGAAACATTGAAGAGGGCGGCAGCTTAACGATTTTGGCGACGGCCCTGGTTGATACCGGTTCACGCATGGACGATGTCATTTATGAAGAATTTAAAGGTACAGGTAACATGGAACTTCACCTTGATCGTTCACTAGCAGAACGCCGAGTATTCCCGGCGCTTGATATCCGCCGTTCTGGTACACGTAAAGAAGAGCTTCTGATTCCGAAGGACCATCTCGATAAATTATGGGCGATTCGCAAATCAATGTCTGATTCTCCGGACTTTGCCGAGCGCTTCTTGAAAAAATTAAGACAAACTAAGTCCAATGAAGAATTTTTCGAACAGCTTGGCGAAGAATTAAAATCAAGACGCAGTTAGTGGGTTTGTGTAAGAACGGAAATCAACAGCCAAGTTTCCCAGCCTTATAAAAAATAAGGCTGGGCCAAAAAATCCCAACTTGCAAAACTGGGGTCTCGTTGGTATAATAAGTACAGTGTGTTTTTAGTAATGACAGTGCTTGTAAAAGACAAGCACTTGATGATAACTCTGTTTCTTAATGATTCAGGGCGGAAGGAGATGAAAAGAATGAAAGCAGGAATTCATCCAAATTATCAAAAAGTAACGGTGAGTTGCGCATGCGGCAACACTTTCGAAAGCGGTTCGGTTAAACAAGCAATCCGCGTTGAAACTTGCTCTGAGTGCCATCCGTTCTATACTGGACGTCAAAAATTCGCTGAAGCTGGCGGACGTGTTGATCGTTTCAACAAAAAATACGGTCTTAAACAACAATAATGTGAAGCTTCCCTCAGTGGGAAGTTTTCCTTCCTTACTGAAGGTTAGTTGAACATATCGGGCTTTTACGGGCAGCAGCTCCTTAGGGGAAACTGTCCGTTTATGCGAATAATTTTGCACTAGGAACAGGCAAGAAGAAACACGGCTTGCCTGTTTTTTATTGGACTATTCTCTTTGTACATTCAACCTGTTTCGAACTGGGGCGCTCATTTAGAGAGAGTTGGCAGGTTTTTTTTAATATAGATCGATAATAAATACTTAATTAACGGCCGAGAGTGTTTCTGCGGTCATTTTTAGAAAAACATGTTAAGGGTTCGTAAGAGGAAGGAGACGCGCGTTATGTATTTAATGAAGCAAAGCGGTTGGGTTGAGATTATCTGCGGCAGTATGTTTTCTGGGAAGTCGGAGGAATTGATTCGCCGCGTCAGACGAGCTCAATTCGCTAAACAAAAAATAGCTGTGTTTAAACCAAAACTGGATAATCGCTACAGTGAGCAATCTGTAGTCTCCCATAATGGCTCTTCTTTTCGTGCGAAGCCAATTTCTCATTCAATCGAGATCTTGCATCATGTGGAAGCGGATATCGACATCATTGCAATTGATGAAGTGCAGTTCTTTGATGAAGGTATTGTTAGGGTGGTTCAGCAGTTGGCGGACAGCGGCCATCGTGTGATTGCGGCGGGTCTTGATCAAGATTTTCGCGGTGAGCCATTTGGACAAATGCCAGCTTTAATGGCCATTGCTGAAACTGTTACAAAACTACAAGCAGTCTGCTCTGTTTGCGGTTCACCAGCAAGTCGGACCCAGCGCCTTATAAACGGTCATCCTGCAAGCTACCATGATCCAGTTATCTTGGTCGGCGCTGCTGAAAGCTACGAGCCGCGCTGCCGACACCATCACGAAGTACCTGAAAAAAGCATCACCATTACAACTGAGTGTTCTCGGAATTTATCCAATAGCTAATATAGGTGCCTGACACCGTAAAAATGTCCTTCAAACATAGTGAAGGACATTTTTTGATTTTAAGCTATTTGAAAGCTAGTGGATAATTTTTCCGCTATGTAAAGTAAGAAGACCGCAGCGGCCATGCTCTGAAATGAGGGTAAGTTTTTTTCATAAATAAAAAAATATAGATTTTAACTTTGAAAATTGTCTAGCGCAAGTGTCCTTCGCCCTCCGCCTTACGATAAGTCAAGCACGAATGCATTGACGCTCTTCGTGTTTCTTTTATCCCAGATGGAGTGCTCCAGCCATACGCTGCTGACCGGGGTGCTTGCGTTTTTCTTAATAACTTGCTTCATAGTAAAAATTGTTGATGAATTTGGTTTTGACCTGGGATTTGACCTATACTATAATTAGAATGTTATGGACTAGAATGAAACAGGCAAGCCTGTATGAGTATAGAGATGCAAGGTATAAAATTTGAGGTGAAGAAACGTGTTTGATCGTCTGCAATCTGTAGAGGATCGTTATGAAAGATTAAATGAGCTTTTAAGCGATCCGGAAATTATTAATGATGCAAAAAAATTAAGAGAATATTCGAAAGAACAAGCAGATCTCCAGGAAACTGTACAAACTTACCGCCAATATAAAGAAGCGAAGGAACAGTTTCAGGATGCCAAAGCTATGCTGGATGAGAAGCTGGATGCGGAAATGCGCGAAATGGTGAAGGAAGAGGTCAATGATCTTGAAGCGCAAATCGTGGAATTAGAAGAACGGTTAAAAATACTTCTTGTGCCAAAAGACCCGAATGACGACAAGAACGTCATCATGGAAATCCGTGGTGCAGCGGGCGGCGAAGAGGCTGCTCTGTTTGCGGGAACGTTATACCGGATGTATAGCCGTTATGCAGAATCACAGGGTTGGAAAACTGAAGTGGTTGATTCCAATGAAACGGGGCTTGGCGGCTTCAAAGAAATCATTTTTATGATCAATGGAACTGGTGCATATTCCAAATTGAAATTTGAGAACGGTGCACATCGTGTTCAACGTGTACCGGAAACAGAATCTGGCGGCCGGATTCATACTTCTACGGCGACAGTTGCCTGCCTGCCGGAAGCTGAAGAATTTGATATTGAAATTAACGATAAGGATATCCGTTTCGATACGTTTGCTTCAAGCGGCGCCGGTGGACAGAGTGTTAACACCACCATGTCTGCTGTTCGTTTAACACACATCCCGACAGGTATTGTGGCAACGAGTCAGGATGAACGCTCGCAGCATAAAAATAAGGACAAAGCGATGAAAATTTTGCGCGCTCGTATTTATGACAAATTCCAGCAGGAAGCACAGGCTGAATATGATCAGCAGCGCAAATCCGCGGTTGGTTCTGGTGACCGTTCTGAGCGGATTCGCACTTACAATTATCCGCAAAACCGGGTGACTGACCACCGCATTGGCTTAACCATTCAAAAGCTTGATCAGATCATCGAAGGCAAGCTTGATGAAATCATCGAAGCACTTGTCCTTGAAGACCAAGCGAAAAGATTGGAAAATGCTGCAAATGAGTAAAAAAGTGTTCGAAGCTCTGAAATGGGCTTCTTCTTTTTTAATTTCTAATGAGCGCGATGAGAATGCCGGGGAGCTGTTGCTGCGGCATTTCAGCAATATGTCGCGCACCCAGCTGTTTGCTAATATTCGCGAGGAACTGGATCCCGGGGTGTGGGAAAAGTTTGAGGCTTCAGTTAAAGAACATGTCCGCGGCGTCCCTGTTCAGTATCTAATCGGTTCGGAGGAATTTTACGGCCGGCGTTTTACCGTAAATCCTGCCGTCCTCATCCCCAGACCAGAAACCGAAGAACTCGTCTACGGCGCACTCGAAAGGATCTCAAAACTATTTGCCGGAAAATCGTCCCTTCGGCTCGTTGATATCGGCACTGGCAGCGGCGCTATTGCCATCACCATGAAACTTGAACTGGAGAAGCTGCTGATGCCTTCTATGGTGCCTGACACCAATACTACTACGTCGCCATTGTTAATGGTGTCAGGCACCGATATTGCATTGGATTCTCTGGAGGTGGCTAAGGAGAATTCGTTGCAGCTTGGGGCGGATGTTGAGTTCCTTCTCGGAGATTTGTTGGCACCATTTATGAAGCGGGGAGAAAAGCTGGATGTGGTGATGTCGAATCCTCCTTATATTCCTCTAGGTGATCAAGTGTGGATGTCGGAGGTGGTGACGGACCATGAGCCGCACCGAGCTTTGTTTGCGGGCGAAGACGGTTTGGACTTTTACCGCCGATTTATGAAGGAGCTGCCGTTGGTACTGGCGCCGGCCGCCCTTGTTTGTTTTGAAATTGGTGCAGGTCAGGGTGAAGCAGTTGCTTCGCTTCTTCGAAATACGTTTGCGAACGCACAGGTTGAAATAGTGAATGATATAAACGGGAAAGATCGGATGGTTTTTGCGGAAATTGGCTTCGGAGTGTAGGGCTCCGGAGCTTTTTTTAGGTTATAGAGCATGTGGGATTTTAGGTGCTATCAAAATAAATAGGCGGATTCTAGTTACGCCGTCGCACAAGAACGAAGGCGTAGAGTAAGCCCTTTCGTTAAATGAAGTAGCAAATTTAGAAGGCTTTTGTTTCGTTTATGTAGAAAAGTATAATACGGATGTTCTCAACTATACGAAGTCTCATCGAAAAAATACTAAATTTTAATAGTTTAAGATTCTGGCATTTTGTCCACAATGATGATAGTGAAGGGACGGTGCTGGAGATGAGAGGAAAAGTTGTAGTATGGGCTTATTTGATTTTATTATCGTTTGGTACGATGTTAAGTTTATATATGCCAAAGACGGAAGCAGCAGCAAAAGAGTCGATTGTTATTCCTGGGGAGGCCATCCGTCTGCGGATTCTCGCTAATAGTGATCTTGATGCTGACCAGGCTCTTAAGCGAAAAGTGCGTGATGCAGTCAATGCACAGATTACCCTATGGGTGCAGGATTTGACCTCCATGGAAAAAGCGAGAGTGGTAATCAAGGAGAAATTGCCTGAAATTAAGGCGATTGCAGAAAAAGTAGTGCAGGAACAAGGGTCAAATCAAACGGTGAAGGTGCAGTTCGGAAAGGTACAATTCCCGACGAAATTATATGGTCAGTTCCTATATCCTGCTGGAGAATATCAGGCGGTATTAATAACATTGGGAAAAGGGGAAGGTGCCAATTGGTGGTGCGTCCTTTATCCACCGCTTTGCTTCCTTGATTTTTCAAATGGAGTGGCAGTAAGCAGGGGCTTTAATGACAAGGTGGAAGCAGCAGAGAATAAATCACCAGAATCAGACGGAAAGAAAGAGGTGCCGTCTACTGCCGATCAGATGGCTGACAAAAACCAAAATCAGAACAAGCAAAAGGGCCAAAATGATTCCAATTCAGCAGATAATCAAGATTCAAATGGTAGAGCAGTTAAAAATCAAAATGATTCCAATTCAGCAGATAATCAAGATTCAAATGGTAGAGCAGTTAAAAATCAAAATGATTCCAATTCAGCAGATAATCAAGATTCAAATGGTGGAGCAGTTAAAAATCAAAATGGTTCCAATTCTTTAGAGAACCAAGGTTCCCAGGATCAAGCAGTTAAGAATCAAAATGAAGAGGACGATGCAGATCCAAAGGACTCAGGAATAAACACTACTTCTGAAGATGAGAAGTCCCCCAATGCCGACAAAGAATCGTTAGCTGCTGATGAGAATCCGCCAGCACATAAATCTGTAAAACAAAGGGCTCCAGTTTACACAGCAGAAGATGAGCAGCCGGTAAAAGTAAAATTTTTCGTCGTAGAGCTTTGGGAAAAGCTATTTGACTAATCATATGAAACCAGTCCAAACAGACGGACTGGTTTTTTGCATCCAAAGTTTAAGAAATACTAGATTTACTGGTCTATTTTCTCTAGTTACTCATATTCATAGAGTAGAAAAGGAAAAATGAGGAGGATTTAGATGCCAGGGATTATTCGCAAGGCGATGAAAGAGGATTTGAGTATTTTGGAGGAATTTTTAATTAGGGCAAATCTGGGGACAAGTGGGATTTCAGATGAAGATGCCTGCAGCTTTTTATTGCTGGAGAACGAGAGTGGAGTTTTGGAAGGGACGCTCGGAATGGAGACGATTGCGGAATATGGATTTTTGCGCTCACTAGTAGTAAAACCTGGTCAAGTAGAAAAGGAAATCATTGTCCTGTTTGAACAAATGGTGAAACTGGCCAAAAGCAAGGGAATGAGAAGTTTATTTTTGGCAACAAATAAAATAGTGACACTTCCATTTTTTAATATGTTAGGCTTTGAAAAAGTGGAAAGGGAAGAGCTGCCGAAGGAATTTTATCAATCTGAGCACATTCGACACGTTTTAAATGTGGATAACTCGTTATTTTTAAAATTTTCTCTATAATTGTGGATATATCCCCCTAGTTATCCACTTTTTTAACGGATTTATACACAATTTGTGGATAAAAACTTGTATTTATGCCCACCTTCTTTTATACTTGCAAACGTATTATGTGAAAAATGTGTGTCAAACGCCCATATTCGGCAAAATTCGACTGAAATTAGGCTGGACCATAAAGGTGGATAACTATGAACACAATTGTATTGAAAGTGGATAAGTATGTGGATAAATTAGAAAGTAATCCACAGGTTGTGGATGCAGCGATACTTTTGAGAGAAAATGAAGTAGTCGCCCTGCCAACTGAGACGGTTTACGGCCTGGGTGGGAATGCTGAAAGTGATGAAGCAGTTGGGAAAATTTTTGCTGCCAAAGGAAGACCTGGGGATAACCCGTTAATTATTCACATTGCGGAAACAGAACAGCTGAAGGACTTTGTGGAAGAGATTCCGGAAAAGGCCCAAGTTTTGATGGGTAAGTTCTGGCCGGGTCCACTGACGATCATTTTTAAATTAAAGCAAGGAATTTTATCTGAAAAAGCGACAGCAGGCCTTGCAACTGTTGGCGTACGGATGCCGGACCATCCTGTTGCTTTGGCACTGTTGAAAACATGCGGCCTGCCGATTGCTGCGCCAAGTGCAAACAGCTCCGGGAAACCAAGCCCGACCAAGGCTGAGCATGTTATTGACGATCTAAACGGGAAAATTGCAGGAGTGGTTGACAGCGGCTCAACCGGGGTTGGTGTTGAATCCACCGTACTGGACTGTACAGAAGAGATTCCTATCATATTGAGGCCAGGCGGTGTAACAAAAGAGCAGCTCGAGAAAGTGATCGGCGAAGTACGTCTCGACCAGGCGCTTTCAGATGAAACAGCAAAACCGAAAGCACCGGGAATGAAGTATCGTCACTATGCACCGAATGCCGATATGTATTTAGTGTCAGGCACCAGAGAATTTCTCCAACGTTTGGTGAAGGAAAAGCGGGACGAAGGACTTCGGGTCGGGGTGCTGACGACGGAGGAGCATCAGGCGGATTATGAGGCGGATGTGGTTCTAGTGTGCGGAAAGCGAGCCGAGCTTGAGTCAGTGGCAACCGCCCTTTATGATACATTAAGGCGTTTTAATCAAATGAATGTTGACGTCATTTTTAGTGAAGTGTTTCCATCAAGCGGTGTGGGGCAGGCAATTATGAACCGTCTTCTGAAAGCTGCTGGAAATAAAATCATAGTGGAATAGATTATTTCAAGGTACCAGGTTCCCAAGTCAAGGGAGCCTGGTTTTTTATTTGGGGAAGTCGATAAAATCATATTCGCTGCCCCCAGTCATCCAAATAGTGAGCCGCAGACGAATTCACCATGAAACTTCTAAAAGGGTGTGGACGTGCATATGTTGAAATAGTTAGTCCAAGGAGGCGGAAAGAGACGATGTCAGAACTGTTTGGAGAAATTGTAACACTCACAATCATGGCAGCAGCTTTAGGAATGGATGCCTTCTCGGTCGGGCTTGGCATGGGGATGTATAAACTGCGGCTTAGGAAAATCTTTAACATTGGTATCACGATCGGCCTTTTCCATGTGTGGATGCCGCTAGTCGGCATGTTGGCAGGGAAATTTCTCTCAGAAAAATTTGGAGCGATAGCCTCTATTTTAGGAGGGCTGTTGTTAATTGTATTAGGTTTGAATATGATTTGGTCAAGTCTAAAGCAGGGATCGGAGAAAGTCATGACTCCTGCCGGTTTTGGCCTCATAATTTTTGCCTTAAGTGTCAGCCTTGATAGCTTTTCTGTCGGTTTGACACTTGGAATATATGGTGCTAAAACAGTGGTCGTTATTTTATGCTTTGGGATCATTGCCACAAT
Organism: Neobacillus endophyticus; assembly: GCF_013248975.1. Taxonomy (GTDB): domain Bacteria; phylum Bacillota; class Bacilli; order Bacillales; family Cytobacillaceae; genus Neobacillus; species Neobacillus endophyticus. The sequence continues at coordinate 1,391,350 of NZ_JABRWH010000001.1, read as the reverse complement.
TCAAACATGGGCGGGGCTCTTGCTGGGGAGAAAAGTGCAGGGGTGGCTCGGGACATATGGCGAGGTATTGGGCGGAGCAATTTTACTTGCCTTTGGCTTGAAGTTAATCGTGATCCCATAAAGACCCATAAGTGACAAATTCTTATGAATCTACCTTTTTTTATGATAGAATAATATTGGAAAAAATATGAATCTTTCAATCTAAAAAAGATAGATTTTCTTGAGGAGGAGCAGCTGGTGCAGCCAAGATTATGGGGTAGATTTCTTATTTGTTTTTTCGTTATCACTATTTCTTGCATTCCTGGGCTTGCTTTTGCTGATACCGCAGGGCAGGAAAATGCTATTCAAATTTTTGGGAAAGTAACCGACCAAACGACCGCCATTAACGGAACTGCGCATCCGAATGCTGTTATAAAAATAACAGTGAAAGACAGCTTGCTTGCAACTACAAATGCGAACGATGCAGGAGGGTTTTCTGTCGTGATTGCCAAGCAGCCGGCAAATACCCTTTTAACTATTACTGAAGATGATGGGAAAAATACATATTCATTCAATGTAACTGTGATAGCGACAGGCTGGATTCAGGAGAATGGGCAGTGGTACTTTTACAATAGCAACAGTGAAAAGCAGACCGGCTGGATGGATGATCAGGGAAAGCGGTATTTTCTTGACAAAACGGGCGCAAGGCAAACCGGCTGGCTTCTCAACCAAGGGAGTTGGTACTTTTTAAATAGCAATGGTGCTATGCAGACTGGCTGGATTTATAATGGAGGATATTGGTATTACTTGAAAGCAAACGGCCAGATGCAGACTGGCTGGGTGTTAGACAGCGGCAAGTGGTACTATTTGTACGGCTCAGGGAAAATGGCAACAGGCTGGGTGTATACAGGCGGCAAATGGTATTATCTAAATTCAAACGGTGTGATGCAGACGAGCTGGGTGAAGGTAAATGGCAAGTTCTATTTCCTAAATGCGGATGGGTCGATGAGGACAGGCTGGTTTCAAAGTGGTGGGGATTGGTACTACCTTAGCTCAAGCGGTGCTGTCGCTAGCGTTATTTTGGATGCCCCGTTGATTGCCCAAATGCCGGAGCTGCCGCGCGGCTGTGAGGTCACTTCGCTATCAATGATGCTGCGAGATGCAGGGGTAAAGGCTGATAAAATGACCTTGGCATTACAAGTGAAAAAGGATCCGACACCGTATTCCAAGGTAAATGGGCAGGTGTATTTTGGAAATCCTTATACCGGGTTTGTCGGGGATATGTACTCTTTCAGCAATCCGGGCCTTGGGGTCTATCATGGACCAATTAAGGAACTGGCAGAAAAGTACATCCCAAATCGTGTCATTGATTTTACCGGCAGCAAGTTTGAAGATATATATCAGTATTTAAATAGTGGTAAATCAGTATGGGTGATTAATAACACATTATTTGATACCGTTCCAACGCAATATTGGTATGTCTGGAACACGCCCAAAGGGAAAATTTCCATCACCTACAAGGAACACAGTGTATTGGTAACAGGCTATGACAGCCGGTATATTTATTTTAATGATCCGCTTGCGGTGATAAAAAATCGAAAAGTTGCTATTAGTACTTTTAAACGCGGGTGGGAGCAAATGGGCAGCCAGGCCATCAGCTGGCGCTAATGAGAAAACTTTCTTGGAGATAGGACGCTTTTTAAATCGGGAAAAATTGGACACAAGCCTCAGTTTGCTTTTGATAAAATTGTTTTATAATAGGATATAAAGGGGGCAGGCAGGATGCAGCGTATTTTATTCGTATGCACGGGGAATACATGTCGGAGTCCAATGGCGGAAGCGATTTTAAAAAGTAAAAACATTGCTGGGCTTGAGGTGAAGTCTGCGGGAATATTTGCTTCAAGTGGGAGTGAAGCCTCCTCGCATGCGCAAAAAGTACTCGGTGACAACGATATTAATCACAACCATAGAGCTACGTTATTAACTGGAAGTGAAGTGGCCTGGGCTGATTTGATTTTAACGATGACCTCTGCTCATAAATTTGCCATCCAGCAGCAATACCCACAAGCGATTGAAAAACTTTTTACGCTAAAAGAATTTAATGGCGAAACATTTGATCATGATGTCAGTGATCCGTTTGGCGGGAGCTTGGCTGTGTATCAAGGGACTTTTCAAGAGCTGAGGAAATTGATTGATAAAACGGTTGGAAAATTAAAGCAAATGAATGAAGACTGGGGCGAATAGGAATAATCGAAGCTTGGACCTGCCAAATTGGCAGGCCTCTTTATTTTGGGTTTCGGCAGGCACCAGAGGCTCGACTTGCTGAATATTCCTCTATATTAGCGGATGAGGGGGCCGATAACCATGTTTTCGAAGCCCTCTTTACTAGCGGGTCACCATAATTGACTTAGGGGCAGCTAACTTACCTTTTGGATAATCGAACTTTACTTGAGAAAAACGCTCCATTATTTATGGTTCATCAAGCATTGTCCGCAGATAAACTTGAGTGGGTGCTTTTGCCAATGGCGTTTGATAAGGTCTTCTTGTATTCTAATTCATAATAACTATGGTAGAATAGTAGCCAGAAAATATGTGAGCGGCATTCTGAGAGGAGGGGCGGCCTGTGCGGTCAAAATTATGGTTAATGGGTGTGGTGGTTTTACTAGTAATCTCTTATCCATTAAGCTCGAGGCAATTCATTGCTCACTCAGCCTGGCAGGGAGAGCCCATTCGATTTAGCGGAAAGATTACTGACCAAACGACAATTATTAAAGGGACGGCCTCCCCTAATACCACGATTCGGGCTGAAACAAAAGCCGGCTTGTTAAATAGCACAAAAGCAGATGGTACAGGGAATTTTATTTTGTCCATTCCTAAGCAGACTAGTAATACGATTTTAAAAATTACAGACGATCATAAACGGTTAGTAAATGTCAAAATCTCGGCGACTGGGTGGATTAAAGAAGGGGAAAACTGGTACTTTTTAAATGGTAATGGTGAAAAACAGACAGGATGGATCCAATACCAAAGCAAACGCTATTTTCTTAATCAGAACGGTGTGATGGAGAAGGGCTGGATCCATGATGCCCGACATTGGTATTTTCTAGATTCAACCGGCGCCATGCAGACGGATTGGGTAGAAGTGAATGGCAAACGGTATGACCTTAATTCCAATGGTGTGATGTTGACAGGCTGGGTTCAAAATAGCAAAGGGAAATTTCTTCTTGGACCAGATGGTGCCGTTTCATCTGCGATTTTAGATGTTCCGATTGTTTCCCAATTACCGGAGCTGCCGCGCGGCTGTGAGATCACTTCGCTTACAATGCTGCTGAAGAGTGCTGGGATCGAGGTAGATAAAATGACATTGTCTTCCCAAATAGAAAGGGATCCGACACCCTATTCACGTGTAAATGGTCAAATTAATTATGGCAATCCTAACAAAGGCTTTGTCGGTGATATGTATAACATCAACAATTTGGGGTACGGGGTATATCATGGTCCTATTGCTAAACTGGCCAATCGATATATGCCAAATCGGATTATTGATTTTACAGGCAGTAAATTTGAAACCATGTTTCAATATTTAAATAAAGGGAAACCGGTATGGGTCATAATCAATACGTTGTTTGATACAACACCATCACAATACTGGGTTACTTGGAATACGCCAGAAGGGCGTATCTCTATAAATGGCAAAGAGCACAGTGTATTGGTGACCGGTTATGACAGCCGATATATTTATTTTAATGATCCGCTTTCCGGAATAAAAAATGACAAGGCGCCCCTCCATTCTTTTAAAAGCGGATGGGAGCAAATGGGAAGCCAGGCAATCAGTTATCGTTAAAAATTTTTCCAATATAATTTCAGCTTGATTATACCGCCAATTGGCGGGGTATTTCCTAAAAAAACTTCCTTCGCCAACAGTGCGGAGGGAGGTTTTTTTGCGAAAGAGCCGACCTCTATTTTCGCTTTATATTTTTCATAGGGTATGTCAAAATTATAAGCAGATTGAAATTAGATAGGGGGCATTTAAGGTGAGAGTGGCAATAGCATCTGACCATGGCGGGATTCAAATCCGTCAGGAAATTGCAAAATTATTGGATGAACTTAAAATTGAATATGTGGATTTTGGCTGTGACTGTGAAACATCAGTAGATTATCCGGACTATGCGCTTCCGTTGGCGGAAAAGGTTGCGAGCGGCGAGTTTGACCGCGGTATCCTAATTTGTGGGACAGGGATAGGTATGAGTATTAGTGCCAATAAGGTAAAAGGGATCCGCTGTGCATTATGCCATGATACCTTTAGTGCCAAATATACGCGGCTTCATAATGATTCAAACATCCTGGCAATGGGTGAGCGTGTCATTGGCCCTGGGCTGGCAAGGGAAGTAGCTGAAATTTGGCTTACTACCGAGTTTGAAGGCGGACGCCATGCCAATCGGATTGGCAAAATTGCCGAATATGAGAATAAGCACCTTTAATTTTTTGTTTTTATGGAACGTTCGTGAGTGGTATTTTGCTTAAACGAAGTTCTATGGCAACATGATTTTATTTTTTAGAAAACGAGAAATGGTATGAGAGCAGCAGGTTTCAATAGAACATTGGATGCCTGGAACAAAAGCATGAACAGAAAGGTCGAGGCTGATGATTCACGAATGGGAAAAAGAATGGGAAGCAGTTTTAGCGGAATTTAAGGAACAAGCTTCACTAAAGCCCGGGCAGCTTCTGGTAGTTGGCTGCAGTACGAGTGAAGTGGCAGGGGAGCGCATCGGGACTGCGGGTACTTTCGATGTCGCAGAAATGATTTTTCGCGGCCTGGAGAAATTACGGGCAGATACGGGAATCCATTTGGCATTCCAATGCTGCGAACATTTAAACAGAGCGGTTGTCATGGAACGTGGCACGGCCATTCAGCGCGGCTATGAAGAAGTATCGGTTGTGCCTGTAAGGACAGCTGGCGGTGCGATGGCAACTTTTTCCTTCGAACACTTGGAAGATGCCGCTGTGGTTGAATTTGTAAAAGCAGAAGCCGGAATCGACATAGGCAGCACACTCATCGGCATGCATCTAAAACACGTCGCCGTCCCAGTTCGCGTCAAACAAAAAACAGTCGGCAGCGCCTACGTGACCCTTGCCAAAACTAGGCCGAAACTCATCGGAGGCGCCCGCGCCGTCTACGAGCGTAAAAAAGAAAACACAAGCTGCAGTTAACCGTATAGCCATAGTGTAATGGCTGTGTCAATGGCGGTGTCAGGCACCGCTCGTGGACATTTTTGCAGTTTTGTCCGTGTGGAGTGGACTTTTGTTTATGTAAGCGGTGACTTACACCTTTTTCTTTATTTTCTAAAAAAACATGCTACAATGGAGAAGAAATTTTGAAGCTCTTGTGTTTTTGATACATACCAAAGGGGGATAATTATGAAGCATTTGTCTCAATCGGATGATCAGGTTTTTCAAGCGATTCAACAGGAATTAGGCCGTCAGCGTGCCAAAATTGAACTTATTGCGTCAGAGAACTTTGTAAGTGAAGCGGTTATGGAGGCGCAGGGTTCTGTATTAACTAATAAGTATGCGGAAGGCTATCCTGGACGCCGTTACTATGGTGGCTGCGAATATGTCGATGTAGTTGAAGATTTAGCTCGCGAACGCGCCAAGCAGATTTTCGGAGCGGAATATGTCAACGTACAGCCACATTCTGGTGCACAAGCAAATATGGCTGTGTATTTCACTATTCTCGAGCAGGGTGACACAGTACTGGGTATGAACCTATCACATGGCGGTCACTTAACGCACGGCAGCCCGGTTAATTTCAGCGGTGTTCAATACAATTTCGTTGAATATGGTGTTGATAAAGAAAGCCATCGCATCGATTATGATGATGTATTAGCAAAGGCACGTGAACATAAGCCAAAGTTGATTGTCGCAGGTGCGAGCGCCTACCCGCGCGAAATTGATTTTGCTAAATTCCGTGAAATCGCGGATGAAGTTGGTGCTTACCTAATGGTAGATATGGCTCACATTGCTGGTCTTGTAGCTGCAGGCCTGCATCAAAACCCAGTGCCATTTGCTGACTTTGTTACAACAACGACTCATAAAACGTTACGCGGACCGCGCGGCGGGATGATTCTTTGTAAAGAAGAATTTGGCAAAAAGATTGATAAATCCATTTTCCCTGGAATTCAAGGCGGTCCACTGATGCATGTCATTGCAGCAAAAGCCGTTGCTTTCGGTGAAGCGTTGCAAGATAGCTTTAAAGAATATGCCCAGCAAATTATTACCAATGCCAAACGTTTAGCAGAAGGTTTGCAAAGCGAGGGCTTAACACTTGTTTCCGGTGGAACGGACAACCACTTGTTATTAGTGGATGTGCAAAACCTTGGCCTTACAGGCAAGGTTGCAGAACATGTTCTTGATGAAGTCGGCATTACGGTTAACAAAAACACGATCCCATATGATCCGCAAAGCCCATTCGTTACTAGTGGTGTCCGTATTGGTACAGCTGCTGTAACTAGCCGTGGGTTTGGTTTAGCGGAAATGGACGAAATTGCTTCTATTATTGCTTTCACCTTGAAAAATCATGAGGATGAAGCAAAGCTTGATGAAGCTCGTCAGCGCGTCAATGCGTTAACAGATAAGTTCAAGCTTTACCCTGAATATTAATCATTTCCTGAAAAATAATAATTACTACCTTTAGAATCGGCCCCCATTCGATTGCGGGCCGATTTTTTTCGGTGAAAAAGCCGCTAATGGGCCGGAGGACAGACCGAATTGAGTTATTTGACCATGAGGAAGCCTCTCGTAGATAGAAGAACAGGAATAATTGAAGGATTTGTCTATAAGAGATTCGTTTATGCCTGAGAAGTTTAGCAAATTGACTATTTCTCCAAGTCTGAACCTTCATTTGGATCTATTTTTTGAAAAATCTTACTAGTATTTACGTCTAGTTCTTTAGTTGCTCTATGTTATATTTTTCTGTAAAATGAGACGAAGTGTGCAATTAATTTAAAAAAAGGGGCGATTGTTGTGGCAAAAGTGTACGTTTTCGACCATCCACTTATCCAGCACAAGCTTACTTACATACGTGATAAAAACACAGGAACAAAGGATTTCCGCGAGCTTGTGGACGAAGTGGCCACGCTCATGGCATTTGAAATTACAAGGGATATGCCGTTGGAAGAAGTGGAAATTGAAACACCAGTTTGTACGACAAAATCGAAAGTGTTGTCCGGAAAAAAAATCGGCCTCGTTCCAATTTTACGTGCCGGCATCGGTATGGTAGACGGAATCTTGAAATTAATTCCAGCCGCTAAAGTCGGACATGTGGGTTTATACCGCGATCCTGAAACATTAATGCCGGTTGAATATTACGTTAAACTCCCAAGCGATGTAGAGGAGCGTGACTTCATTGTTGTTGACCCCATGCTAGCGACAGGTGGATCAGCGAATGTTGCCATAGAGGCCTTGAAAAAACGCGGTGCAAAAAACATCAAATTTATGTGTTTAATCGCTGCACCTGAAGGCGTGGAAGCTGTAAAAACAGAGCATCCGGATGTGGACATTTACATCGCAGCACTTGACGAAAAGCTGAATGATCATGGCTACATCGTACCAGGATTAGGCGACGCGGGTGACCGCTTGTTTGGAACAAAATAATTCATTTCATGAGCCGGGCGGATGCCTGGCTTATTTTTGTAGATAGAAAAGAATAACTTTCCTATCAGACATAAGTGCTACTACGCCGCTGTCTTCGCCCTAACGCGCTCGCCAGTCGGCAAATTTTCTTTATTAAAATCTCCCAACTAAGTTTCCGAATATTTTCCCCTAAACAAGAAACGATAAGAAAAAAGGGGAATAACTTCATGAAACTTCTATTGGCACTGCTGCTGGCCTTTCAAACCCCGACACTGGGGAAAACTCTCGTCCATCCACCTATACCAAAAAGCACCCATACGATCGTCGCGATTGTGGTCCTCAACAAACCGCAATCTGAACAACAAATTAAACAGCTGATAAGCTCCTATCATGACGTCAAGCTTCGCCACATCTTTCAAAAGGCTATAACTGGTTTTTCTGTACAAGGCAGTCCAGAGACAATCCAACGTCTTGCTGGACAACAACAGGTTGTACACGTTACACCGGTCACAGAATATCGGGCCGAAACCGAGGAGAGTGTGAAGATCATTGGCGGGGAAGAGGTGCGCAGCTTTTTTAACAAAAATCTCCGGCTAACAGGCAAAGGTGTTACAGTTGGGGTAATCGATACCGGTGTCGACTATACGCATCCGGATTTGCAAAGAAATTACGCCGGCGGTTATGATCTTGTAGATAACGACCGGGATCCGATGGAAACCCGCTCCATCGGGCAGGCAACGATGCATGGCACCCATGTGGCCGGCATTATTGCTGCCAATGGGAAAATTAAAGGTGTGGCTCCGGAAGCTAAAATTGTCGCCTACCGAGCGTTGGGACCGGGCGGTGGCGGTACAACTGAGCAAGTCCTTGCAGCCATTGATCAGGCCATTAAAGATAAAGTGGATATTATGAATCTCTCCCTTGGCAACGATATTAACGGCCCTGATCTTCCCATTAGCCTTGCGTTGAACCGCGCGGTAGAAAACGGAATCGTAGCAGTAGCAGCTTCAGGAAATGCAGGACCGAATGTTTGGACGGTCGGATCGCCAGGAACTGCTTTAAAAGCAATTTCTGTAGGAGCCTCCACTCCAACATTAGAAATACCGTATTTATTAATAGAAGGAATTCGTCAGAAAATTCGCATACAACCAATGGAGGGATCAGGGAAGTGGAAAATTGACCGTTCGTTGGAGATGGTCGATGGCGGAATGGGCCGAAAAAAAGAGTTAACCAATGTTCAGGGGAAAATTGTTCTGATGAAACGTGGCGCATTAACATTCACTGAAAAAGCAAAAAACGCTTATGATGCAGGCGCTAGGGCAGTATTAATTTATAACAATATAAGCGGTTCTTTTATGGGTAACTTGGAAAGCTCCAGCCCGATTCCCGTCGGCTCCCTTTCAAAATGGGAAGGGGAATTGATCAGAAAACAATTAAAGCAGCAAAACTTGTTGACACGATATATATCTGTTGAAGAAAAGGATCAGCTGGCTGACTTTAGTTCCCGCGGACCAGTAACGGGAACATGGGACATTAAACCGGATTTGGTCGCACCTGGAGTTGCTATCAACTCAACAATTCCAGGAGGGTACTTATCATTGCAGGGAACAAGTATGGCAGCTCCTCATGTTGCCGGTGCCTGTGCCTTAATAAAGCAGGCTCATCCTGAGTGGACACCGGAACAAATCAAGGCGGCGCTGATGAATACTGCCAAACCGCTTGTTCATGACGAATCAGTTGAAATTGGAAAATACGAAAGCCCTCATCTGATGAAGGATGCAGAGGGCCGTACAGCTTACCGTACCTTTGAGCAGGGGGCAGGCAGGATTCGGGTTGATCAGGCCGTCAAGGCGGAATCGTTAGTATTGCCGGGAAGTATTCGATTTGGAAAATTTACAAACAGCAGTAACCTGCATGAAGCTGAGTTGAAGATAGAGAATATTACCAGCCATCCGATCGCCTATTCGTTCATCGTACCCAAAAAGGTGGTGGGGCTGGAGTGGCGACTTCCACTATCATTTTCAATAGGGCCGAAGGAAACCAAAACAGTAAAGGTAACGCTGGCAGTAGATCCGCTATTATTTAAAGACAAGGTCCATGATGGTTTTTTAACGATTAGTGCGGGCGGAGAACAGATTCACATTCCTTATTTGTATGTACTAAAAGAGCCGGATTACCCTAGAGTGATGGGTTTTGACTTTGCACAGGGAGATAAGCCTGGAACATACCGTTACGAAGTTTATCTGCCAGGAGGAGCTGAAGAATTCGGCATTGCGCTCTTTGATCCGCAAGATTACCGCTTTATCGGCTTCCTCGACACAAAAACAAACGTAAAAAAAGGACTCATCCGCAAAGAATTCAAAACAGAAGACCTCCCCCCCGAAGGTGTTTACCTTATCAAAGTCTTTGCCAAAAAAGCAGGCAAAGAAGACTCCATTCAAACAGGAATCGTCATCGACAAATAGGTGTCAGGCACCATGTGAATTTTTCACATGGTGCCTGACACCTAAAATTATTTAAAAAAAGTTTTTAAAATGAGAATTTGATGAGAATTTTTTAAGTTTATGAGTTATAATCTAAGAATGGGTAAGAATTTGGCGGTATAGTGTTGTTTTTTGTTATATAATAGATGATAGAAAAGAGGAATCTGTACTAATCACAAGCCTTTTTATTTCCTAGAAAAATCGCCGTTTTCAGACAAAATTCACGATGGACATCTTTGACATTTTTGTGAATATTATTGCCTGAAATCAATTGACATTGGCATATGCCTATTATATACTTACATAGGGTGTGGAATGATAGGGTTTTCACAATGTTTTCAGTGATTTTTATCACTGATAGCCTGTTTTACATATGAAAGTTTTATGAAATTTTCACCTTCCGCCTCTCATTCTCTGATCGTGAGGATGTGATCTGTATGGGTCAAAAAAATCAAAAGAACCGCAACCCTTTTCAAGCAATGGCATTAATGTCCGCAATTCTTTTCCAATTAGTAGGATGTATTCTTATAGGTATTTTTGCAGGCAGATGGCTGGATAATCATTGGGGAACAGAGCCAATTTTCTTAATAGTCGGACTGTTATTAGGATTAGCAACAGGGACTTACTCTATGCTACGATCAATCCGCAACTATTTTTCGGAGGATTGATTCGAAATGCTAGAGATTATTGGAATGTATAAGCGCGCCTGTAAATGGATGTTTTATCTTTTGGCTGTTTATGTCATTGGCTGGGGATTTACTGAATACCATAGTGTCTTTATGGGCTTGATTCTTGGAACAGCAACTAGTCTAATAAACCTGATGCTGTTGTTCAGAATAATGAAAAAGTTTGATAAATCCGTCACAAATGGCAAAAAAGTTAAATCGCTTGGATCACTATCAAGATTAGCAATGGTAGCGATATCAGTAATGGTCGCCATAAAATGGACACAGTATTTTAATCTGATAAGTGTTGTAATGGGACTAATGACGAATTATATTGTCATTATGATAGATTTTCTAATCCAATCACTTAATGTTCATAAAAAAGATAGGAAGTGAGGTGAGGTAACGTGAATGAAGGAGCTCCAATCGTCAAATTCATGGGCCTTTATTTTAATTTAACGAACATACTTATGATCACGGTTGCCAGTGTAATTGTTGTCATTATTGCTATGATTTCGACAAGAAAGTTGGCAATGAAACCAACGGGAATGCAGAATTTCCTCGAATGGGTAATGGATTTTGTAAAGAGCATTATCAACAGCATGATGGATTGGCAAGATGGTGGCAGGTTTCATATTCTTGGGATCACATTAATCTTGTATATTTTCGTGTCAAATATGCTGGGCCTTCCGTTTTTAATCACTGTTAATGGTACAGAATGGTGGCGCTCGCCGACATCTGATCCTACAGTGGCGCTGACGTTAGCTGTAATGGTTGTGGCGCTTTCCCATTTCTATGGAGTTAAGTTAAAGGGAGCAAAAGGATATGGAAAAGGGTTTTTTGAGCCGCTTCCATTCTTATTTCCGTTGAAAATTATTGAGGAATTTGCTAATACATTAACACTTGGTTTGCGTCTTTTTGGAAATATTTATGCCGGTGAATTGCTGTTGTCCCTGTTGATAACTGGCTTAGCCAAAGTCAATGCATTAGGCTTTATTTCAGCAGTTCCATTAACTTTTGTTTGGTTAGGATTTTCAATGTTTGTCAGTACGATTCAGGCATATATTTTCACCATGCTGACAATGGTTTATATGTCCCATAAAGTAAGTAATGATCACTAAGATATTCCTGTTCATTTCATGAGCAAAATATAAATAAGTTTATTTATACAATTAAAGGAGGAACTTTAAAATGAATCTTATAGCAGCAGCAATTGCAGCAGGATTAGCAGCAGTAGGTGCAGGTGTCGGTAACGGTCTTGTAGCAGGTCGTATGGTTGAGGGGATTGCCCGTCAGCCGGAAGCACGTGGAATGCTTTTAACAAACATGTTTATCGGTATTGCGTTAGTTGAAGCATTGCCAATTATCGGCGTCGTTGTCGCGTTCATGGTTTTAAACCGCTAAAATTGAAAGGCTCCAAATGGCGAAGTGAGTGTCAAGAAAACCTTCGCCATTCATTTATGTCTGTTTATAGATAGTGTCAAATAGACTCTTGAAAGGAGTGAACCCAGGGTGTTGAACAATCTCGTCTTGGGTGCAGCCGAAGGCGGTGCCCATATAAATACTGGAGATATCTTATTCCAGCTAGTCGTGTTTATTATTTTACTTGCGGTGCTGAGAAAAGTGGCGTGGGGTCCGTTAATGGGCATCATGAAGCAACGGGAAGACCACATTTCTAACGAAATTAATTCAGCAGAAGAAAGCCGTAAAGAGGCGAAAAAACTTTTAGAAGAGCAAAGAAGTCTTTTAAAAGAAGCACGCAGTGAAGCGCAAAACTTAATCGAAAATGCGAAAAAGCAAGGCGAACTTCAGCGTGAAGAAATCGTTGTGGCTGCGCGTAATGAAGCAGAGCGCGTAAAGGAAGCTGCAAAGCAGGAAATCGAACAGCAAAAAGAAAAAGCAGTTGCTGCTATTCGCGAGCAAGTTGCTCAGCTTTCAGTCTTGATTGCATCGAAAGTCATTGAAAAGGAATTGACACAAGCAGATCAAGATCAGCTGATCAGTGATTATATTAAAGAGGCAGGAGAACGCCGATGACCAACTCCATAGTAGCAAAGCGCTATGCGTCGGCTCTGTTTCAAATTGCAAAAGAAAAGCAGATTTTAACAGCTGTAGAAGAAGAACTTCGTGTAGTCCGGGAAGTATTACAATACAATAACGACATAAAGGTTGTACTAAAATCCTCTAAGCTTACTATTGAGAACAAAAAAGAGATTTTAAAAGCTGCCTTCGCAAATGTAAATGTATACGTCCTTAATACATTATTACTCTTAATTGACCGTCATCGTGAAAATGAAATGGTTGAAGTTGTCAACCAATTTATTCATCTGGCCAATGAGGAAATGGGAATTGCCGAAGCAAAAGTATACAGCGTTCGACCGCTTTCAGATAGTGAACGCGAAGCGATTTCGAATGTATTCGCTAAGAAAATAGGTAAAAAATCACTCAAAATTGAAAATTTCGTGGATTCCGATTTGCTTGGAGGCATCGTGCTTCGGATCGGAAACCGTATATATGATGGTTCATTAAAAGGAAAATTGAACCGTTTAGAACGTAAATTGTTAACCTAAGATTCGAAAGACTAGGGGTGAAACTCATGAGCATCAAAGCTGAAGAAATTAGTTCCCTGATTAGACAGCAAATTGAAAACTATCAGGCGGAAATTCATGAAACCGATGTAGGTACAGTTATCTCTGTCGGTGACGGTATCGCACGTGTTCATGGTCTAGACAACTGTATGGCCGGAGAACTTGTTGAATTTTCAAATGGCGTTATGGGTATGGCGCAAAACCTTGAAGAAAATAACGTCGGTATTATTATTCTTGGACCATTCACCGATATTCGTGAAGGTGATGAGGTTCGCCGTACTGGACGCATCATGGAGGTTCCAGTTGGTGAAGAATTGATCGGACGCGTTGTAAACTCTTTAGGACAACCTATGGACGGTATGGGGCCAATAAATACGACAAAAACCCGCCCAGTAGAAGCAATTGCTCCTGGCGTTATGGCTCGTAAATCTGTTCATGAACCACTACAAACAGGTATTAAAGCAATTGACGCTCTTGTGCCAGTTGGACGCGGTCAGCGTGAATTGATCATCGGCGACCGTCAAACAGGTAAAACTTCTGTTGCCATCGATACTATTTTGAACCAAAAAGGTCAAAACATGATTTGTATCTATGTGGCAATTGGCCAAAAAGAATCAACAGTTCGTAATGCTGTTGAAACTTTAAGAAAATATGGCGCCCTTGAATATTCTATCGTTGTAACTGCTTCTGCTTCACAGCCGGCTCCGCTATTATTCTTAGCACCGTATGCTGGTGTTACTATGGCAGAAGAATTTATGTATTCAGGTAAACACGTATTAGTTGTATACGATGATTTATCAAAACAAGCTGCTGCATATCGTGAGCTTTCCTTGTTGCTTCGCCGTCCTCCAGGTCGTGAAGCTTATCCAGGGGATGTATTCTACTTGCACTCTCGTTTATTAGAGCGCGCAGCTAAATTAAGCGATGATCTTGGTGCAGGTTCTATTACTGCGTTACCATTCATAGAAACACAAGCAGGGGACGTATCAGCATACATCCCGACAAACGTTATCTCCATCACAGATGGACAAATTTTCTTGCAATCCGACCTCTTCTTCTCCGGTGTTCGTCCGGCGATCAACGCAGGTCTTTCCGTATCCCGTGTAGGGGGATCAGCGCAAATCAAGGCGATGAAAAAAGTTGCCGGTACCTTGCGTCTTGACCTTGCATCCTACCGAGAATTAGAAGCATTTGCCCAGTTCGGATCTGACTTGGACAAAGCGACACAAGCGAAGCTTGCCCGCGGTGCTCGTACCGTAGAAGTCCTAAAACAGGATCTTCACAAGCCTCTTTCTGTTGAAAAACAAGTTGCGATTTTGTATGCATTAACACGCGGTTTCCTTGATGATATTCCTTTACAGGATATTGGCCGCTTTGAATCAGAATTCCATAACTGGTTAGACCACAATCGCAAAGAGCTGTTAGACCATATTACAAAAACGAAGGATCTTCCTTCTGATGCGGACATGGCAGCTGCTATCAACGACTTTAAAAAGACGTTTGCCGTTTCCGAATAAGGTCTGACTTAGACATAGATGATCATAAGCTGCCAGATTTACTGTTATGCAGTTAGTCTGAGTTAGCAAATGCATGTATGTGTTCAGAATTTATCAATCTAAATTCTGATGAGCTAAAGTAATGCAATGGCGTCTTCCGCCCTTATAAGGCGGGAGGTGCTGGGCTTACATTCTTTGAATGAGGGTGGTGAGAACCTATGGCATCATTACGCGATATAAAAACTCGCATCAATTCTACGAAAAAGACGAGTCAAATTACCAAAGCAATGGAGATGACGTCTGCGGCGAAATGGAATCGCAGTGTTGTCAATGCCAAGGCATTTGTCCCTTATATGGAAAAAATCCAGGAGGTAACAGCTTCTATTGCTGTTGCCAGTAGAGGTGCAGCACATCCGATGCTGAAAGCTCGTCCTGTTAAGAAGACTGGTTATATTGTGATTACATCAGACCGCGGATTGGCTGGAGCGTATAACAGTAACGTAATCCGCCGTGTTATGCAAGCCATTCAAAGCCGGCATAAGTCCAATGATGAGTTTTCAATCATTGCTATTGGCCGTGTGGCCCGTGACTTTTTTATCAACCGTGGCTACAATGTGGCTTTAGAGTTTGTTGGTGTTTCCGATCAGCCGTCCTTCACAGATATTAAAGGGATGACAAGCAGCACAGTTGGCATGTTTGCCGATGGAACGTTTGATGAGCTCTATATTTATTACAGCCATTATATTAGTGCAATTTCTCAAGAAGTGACGGAGAAGAAGCTTCTCCCATTATCTGATATTAGTACTGCTTCAAAACTTTCATCCTATGAGTTTGAGCCGTCAGCAGAGGAAATTTTAGACGTTCTCCTGCCGCAATATGCAGAAAGCTTAATTTTCGGCGCATTGCTTGACAGTAATGCAAGTGAACATGCAGCGCGGATGACAGCTATGAGAAATGCAACTGATAATGCAAAAGAATTAATTCGAAACTATACATTAAGCTATAACCGTGCCCGTCAGGCTGCGATTACCCAGGAAATCACGGAGATCGTCGGCGGTGCTGCAGCGCTTGAATAAGCCTGCTGCTGTGCGGTTTTTGAGTTTGCTTTATTTTATAAAATAGCAAGAAGCCTATGTTGGCTTTTTAGTGTTTCATACGAGTAAGTTAGGAGGGAAAAAGATGAACACAGGACGCGTTGTTCAGATTATGGGTCCGGTAGTTGACGTTAAATTTGAAAACGGACATCTGCCAGCGATCAATAACGCATTGAAAATTAGTT
Source organism: Neobacillus endophyticus (assembly GCF_013248975.1). GTDB lineage: Bacteria > Bacillota > Bacilli > Bacillales > Cytobacillaceae > Neobacillus > Neobacillus endophyticus. The sequence goes on along the minus strand of NZ_JABRWH010000001.1, from coordinate 1,375,228 downwards.
ATAAAGCGCGGAATGAATCAGAAGTTGATATCAGCTTAACTCTTGAAGTAGCCCTTCATTTAGGTGATGATACTGTTCGGACAATTGCTATGTCTTCTACAGATGGTTTAATGCGCGGCTTGGAAGTAGCCGATACAGGTGCAGCCATCTCAGTACCAGTAGGCGATCCGACACTAGGCCGTGTATTTAATGTATTAGGTGAGCCAATTGACTTAAAAGAGGATATTCCAGCTAACGAGCGTCGTGATTCCATTCACCGCGAAGCACCAAAATTTGAAGAACTTTCAACTGAAGTTGAAATTTTAGAAACTGGTATTAAAGTCGTTGACTTACTTGCACCTTATATCAAAGGTGGTAAGATTGGTCTTTTCGGTGGTGCCGGTGTAGGTAAAACGGTATTAATTCAGGAGTTAATCAATAACATCGCGCAAGAGCACGGCGGTATTTCCGTATTTGCCGGCGTTGGTGAACGTACTCGTGAAGGAAACGACCTTTACCACGAAATGACAGATTCTGGTGTTATTAAGAAAACAGCGATGGTATTCGGACAAATGAATGAGCCGCCAGGTGCACGTATGCGTGTTGCTCTGACTGGTTTGACTATGGCTGAATATTTCCGTGATGAGCAAGGACAAGACGTGTTGTTCTTCATGGATAACATCTTCCGTTTCACTCAAGCAGGTTCAGAGGTTTCAGCCCTATTAGGTCGTATGCCATCTGCGGTAGGTTATCAGCCGACACTTGCTACTGAAATGGGTAAACTACAAGAACGTATTACATCTACAAATAAAGGCTCTGTTACATCCATTCAAGCGATTTACGTACCTGCCGATGACTATACGGATCCGGCTCCAGCTACTACATTCGCTCACTTGGATGCAACAACAAACCTTGAGCGTAAACTTTCTGAGATGGGGATCTATCCTGCGGTGGACCCTCTTGCATCAACTTCTCGTGCATTGTCGCCTGAAATCGTTGGTGAAGAACACTATAGTGTTGCTCGTCAAGTACAGCAGACATTGCAGCGTTACCGTGAATTGCAAGATATCATCGCGATCCTTGGTATGGATGAACTTTCAGATGAGGATAAACTTGTTGTACATCGTGCACGCCGTATCCAATTCTTCTTATCCCAAAACTTCCACGTGGCTGAACAGTTCACTGGCCAGCCAGGTTCATATGTGCCGGTTAAAGAAACTGTTCGCGGATTTAAAGAAATCCTTGAAGGTAAATATGACCATCTTCCTGAAGATGCGTTCCGTCTAGTCGGTCGCATTGAAGAAGTGGTTGAGGCCGCAAAACGCATGGGTGTAGAAGTCTAAACGGCGCCAGGAGGGTAAAAAATGAAGACGATGAAAGTCAGTGTTGTTACTCCCGATGGTCCGGTGTATGAAACAGATGTAGAAATGGTGAGTACAAGAGCAACAAGCGGAGAAATTGGAGTTTTACCAGGCCATATTCCGTTAGTGGCTCCACTTGAAATTACTTCTGTTCGTTTTAAGAAAGATGGTAAAACAGCAGAAGTGATTGCTGTCAGCGGTGGATTCCTTGAGGTTCGTCCAGATGAAGTGACTATTTTAGCCCAAGCGGCTGAAAAAGCTTCCGAAATTGATCTTGAACGTGCCCAAAGAGCAAAAGAACGCGCAGAACAGCGCCTTCAAGAACAGCATCAACAGCACGTTGATTTCAAGCGTGCCGAGATCGCTTTACGCCGAGCCATCAATCGCATCACGGTTGCTGAAGGAAAATTCTAATTTTACAAAACCTCTCCGATTTGATTCGGAGAGGTTTATTTATTTTTACTGGAGAACTGAATACACAAAAATTATATAATTGATAGTTTTTACTCTGTTAAAACAATTGAAATAATGTTATTTATAACAAATAAGAACTATTTTAATATAAAAAATTCGAGAGAAGGTAGTTTCCTTTTGAAATAGTTTGAAACTTCCCTCAATTTTGATATTGACTATAAATGTTATAGAATGTATTATCATATTATAATACAATCAGTAGTGTTGAATAGTAGAGGAGGTTGATGAATAGATAAGGTGTTTTGTAAGGCTATAATTATGAAAGCGGTTAAAAATAGTTTGTCCATTAAAAGACTAAATAGGGGGATATGTGATGAAACGTTTGCTTCATTTAGCAGTTGGTATTTTATTGCTCATGTCAATATTTTTAGCAGGATGTTCCTCGCAGAGTTCAACTTCAAATGCAAATAATGGAAAGATCACCCTTACATTTTTTTACCGTTGGCCTAATGAGCCATATAAGTCTTATTTTAAAAGTGTAATAGCAGACTTTGAAAAACAGCACCCTAATATTCAAATTAATGAAATTACAGCGTTAAATGATGATTATAAACAAAAGGCCAACGTCCTTCTTGGCAGTTCTACCCCACCGGATATTTACTTTAGTTGGGCAGGAGAGTACGGGCAAAAATTTATTCGAGATGGCGTGGCATTGGACCTTTCAAAGTACTTCCAACAAGACTCCAGCTGGTCAAACAGCTTAATCGCGTCACAGGTTAACTTTTTTAAAAAGGATGACAAATTCTACGGAGTTCCTCTTTTTACCGACAGTAAATTATTCTTCTACAACAAAGACATTTTTGACAAATTGCATTTAACAGAACCAAAAACTTGGGATGAGTTTATTTCCGATCTGAAAGCGATAAAAAAGAGCGGAACGACGCCGCTTATTTTAGGAAATAAAGCATCTTGGGCAGCTGCACACTATGTAACAGCATTGAATCAAAGATTGGTACCAAAAGATGTTTTAGATAAAGATTTAAGCTACCAAGGGGCGAAATTTACGGACCCTGGATATGTTGAAGCATTAAAGAAGCTAAATGAATTAAAAACTTATATGAATGACAATCCAAACGCCATTGCCCATGATGAGGCAAGAAACCTGTTCCTTGGCGGAAAAGCAGCCGTCACTTTCCTTGAAACAATGGAAATTACGTATATGAAAGACGCAACATTCAAGTGGGGCACATTTAAAGTACCGACTATTGAAGGAGCAAAAGGGGACCAAGATGGTTTAATCGGTGCACCTGAAGGTTTCATGATTCATAGTAAAACAAAACATCCAAAAGAAGCAATGGAGTTCCTTGAGTTTTTGACTTCTAAAGCGAACGGTGAAAAATTAATCAAGGATACTGGTTTGGCAAGTACTGTTGATGGTGCTGTAAATACAAACACAGCAACGGATCATGAAGTGGATGCTATGAATTTGATTAAAGGTGCAAAAAATATGGAAATCTGGACAGACAGTGCATTAGACAGCCGGATTTTCAAACCTTATGGCGATGGAGTTCAAGCTATGCTTGGCGGATCGATGACACCGGAACAAGTGATGAAGAGTGTTCAGGATGCAGCAAAACAAGTAAATCAATAAATGGCAAATTGAAATCTATAAAATATGTCGGTTTAAGGGGATTCAAGTCCTTTTGGCCGACATATTTTACTAGGATGGGAGGGAAAAGGCTTGCGCAAATCACGTGTAGCTCCATTTTTTTACATGGCACCAGCTTTTATCATGCTTGCTTTGTTTGTTTACTATCCATTAGTCCGGAATGTGGTAAATGGCTTTTATGAATGGAATCCATTTACGTTAGATAAAAAATTTGTGGCAGCCGCTAATTATATTCACCTCTTTAAAGACCCCGTTTTTTTCACGGTGCTTAAGAACAATCTTCTCTACGCCGTAATTTCCGTTATCCTTCAGGTTGGTCTTGGATTAGTGATTGCTGCAGTACTGGAAGACAAAGTTTTCAGGAAGTTTTCAACGTTCTTTCGAACAACCTTTTTTATTCCTGTACTTATTTCCATGACGGTTATCGGGATTCTTTTTAGCTTCGTTTATAATCCGGAAGTTGGAATGCTCAACAGTTTTCTGAAAGCGATCGGCCTAGGAAGTTGGGCGAGGGGATGGCTTGGGGATCCGAAAACAGCCATTTTTGCGGTTATTGCCGTGTCCCAATGGCAAAGCATCGGTTATACCGTCATGTTATATGTGCTGGCAATCCAAAATATTCCCGGGGATTTATATGAAGCCGCTACGATAGATGGGGCGGGGAAAATTAGATCATTTTTCAATATTACAGTACCGCAGGTAAAAGAAATGACCTTTGTACTTTTGGTGTATACCGTGACAGGTTCTTTCTTAGTGTTTAGTGAAGTGTATGTACTGACGAGCGGTGGCCCAAGCAACTCCTCACAGGTGTTTAGTACCTATATGTACCAAAAAGCATTCATCGATAATGAACCTGGATATGCCTCTGCCATTGCCAACGTCATTCTGGGTATAACACTAATCTTCTATTTTGTGCAGAACAAGTTCTTAAAAACAGGGGAGGAGTAAAAATGAAGTTGATGGAACCACAAGGGGATTCAGGGATGGCGCGGCCGGAAGCGGAAAGCGTAAAAATTACGAACATTAACCTAAAAACGAAAAAACATCGACCTGGCTTCTCCATCGTTGCTGGAATCATCTTTCTGTTTCTTCTCCTTTATTTTATTGCAATTGCGTATCCGATTTTTTGGATGATCATGAGTTCTTTTAAAAATACAGCGGCCATTTACAATGACACGTGGGGATTACCTAAAAAGTGGCTTTTTTCAAATTACACCACTGCCTGGCAGCAAGGTGTTTCAAGTTACTTTGTGAATAGTTTAATTATTACGATTGGCACTTGTATTCTCACCGTTTTAGTCAGCTCTCTATGTGCCTATGGATTGGCCAGGTTTCAGCTTAAAGGCGGAAAGTTCCTGCTTTTATTCGTTTCCGCCGGTTTGATGTTCTCGCCGCAAAGCGGATTAATTCCTCTCTATGAATTAATTCAAAAACTAGGGCTCTTGGACACCTATTGGGCGTTAATTATCACATTTACAGCTTACCGGATTCCGCTAACTGTTCTATTAATTCGTTCTTTCTTCCTTTCTATACCGAAAGAACTCGAAGAAGCGGCCTATCTGGAGGGCGCTACAAGTTTGAGTATATTTACAAAAATATTTTTGCCAATGAGTAAACCGATATTATTTACGGGTGTGATTTTAACAGCTTACTATTCTTGGAATGAGTTTTTATTCTCGATTATATTCATTCAAAAAGAAGAGTTAAAGCCAATCACATCTGGTTTGTTGGTTTTCAAGGATGCATTGAACACAAATTGGGGCGTTTTATTGGCCGGGTTGGTCATCTCCGCTGTTCCGCTGATCGCCGTCTTTCTAATGATGCAGAAATATTTCGTCCGCGGTTTGGCAGAAGGCAGTGTGAAAGGATAAACACGGCATTCTAATAGAAAAAAAGGGAGTGAGGAAATTGTTGAATTTTAGCAGAGAAAAGTATCTTAAGGTAACAGGTGGAGCATTAGGCTTAAGAGAGGAAATTGAAAAAATAGTGAATCAAGTGTATGAAAAAGAGTTTAAAAATATTTTCTTAATTGGCTCAGGCGGGGCTGTGGCAACTTTTTACCCATTTGAATTTATGATCAATGCCACATCAACCATTCCTGCTTATGCTGAAATTGCTGCTGAATTTATCTTGCAAAATCACAAACAATTTAGCAAGGACTCACTGGTGATACTCTCATCACTATCAGGAACTACTCAAGAAACAGTGGCAGCAGCGAAGTACTGCAAAGAAAGAGGCGCAACAACGATTGGTTTAACAGGAGAGTACAATCAACCACTCGCCGAAACGGTTGATTATCCGATCGTCAATTTTGCTGAGAATGACTATGCCAGTGATTCGAATCAATTAATTCTTTATTTACTTCTATTTAAACTGATGCACAAAAATGGAGATTTCCCTGAATATGATGCGTTCGCGATGCAGCTAGAAGAGCTCCCGGAAAAATTAATGGAGGCAAAGGAACAATTCGAACCAAAGGCTGAGGCGTTTGCGAATGCTTATAAGGACGAGCCCTATCATATGGTGGTCGGTTCAGGCAATACATGGGGCCGGGCCTACTCCTATGCGATGTGTGTATTGGAAGAGATGCAATGGATTAAAACAAAATCGATCCATGCGGCTGAATTTTTCCATGGCACATTGGAGCTAGTGGAAGAAGATACGAGTGTGATTCTCCTAAAAGGAGAGGACGAAACACGACCATTGATGGAGAGAGTCGAACGGTTTGCGGAGAAATATACGAAAAAGTTGACTGTTATCGATACAAAGGAATATGAATTGGCAGGAATCAGCGCGGAGTTTAGAAAATATTTATCGTCGATCGTTACTTCTTCCCTGCTTCAAAGAATCAGCGTTCATTTAGAAGAGAAACGCAATCATTCATTGGATATTCGCAGATATTATCGGACTGTTACCTATTAAAATACTAGGAGTGGAAAACATGAGATTAATCGCAGTAGGAGATAATGTTGTAGATTATTATGAAGACCGCGGGGAGATGTTCCCCGGCGGAAATGCTGTGAACGTGGCGGTTTTCTGGAAGCGTTATGGTGTCGACGAGGTTGCCTATATCGGAATTATCGGAAATGATGGAGAGGGCGACCATATTGTCCAATCCTTACAGGAGGAAAGAATTGACGTATCTCGGGTTCGGCGGGCGTTGGGTCCATCTGGTGAGGCTGTTGTCACATTGGATGAGCAAGGGGACCGAATATTTGTCGGTTCGAACAAGGGCGGCGTACAAAAACAGCTGAAATTGAATTTTACGGAAGAAGAGTTGGAGTTTATTAGCGGTTATTCCTTGCTGCATACAAGTGTTTACAGCCATTTGGAAAAGGAATTACCTTTATTGCAAAGGCACATTGATATTTCATTTGATTTTTCAACCAAATATGATGACGATTATTTACGACTTGTTTGCCCGTATGTGAAATATGCGATTTTTTCTGGCGGGGGCTTAACTAAAGCGGAATGTGAAGCATTATTGGTGAAGGTTCATAAGCTGGGTACACCAAATGTGATCCTGACCAGGGGCTCGGAAGGGTCGATATTCTCCGATTCTACAACTGTCTATGAACATGGCATTGTGGAAACGGATGTGGTCGATACACTTGGAGCGGGGGATACATTTGTTTCGATTTTTCTAAAAGAGTATATATCACACGGCATTGTTAAGGAAGCGATGGAGCAAGGCGCAGCCGCGGCCGCTGAAACATGTCAGCGCTATGGCGCCTTCGGACATGGCAAGAAGCGGGAAAAGAAAATCGCAATTGGTTAGGCATTTTTATAATAAATAACCCGTTCAATATAGAGCGGGTTATTTATTTTGTGTTATGGGCGGGAGATATTGGTTTACTGTCGTATAGCAGCGACTAAATGTTGGGTAAAGAGTGGTATCTGACAGATCAGCGATCAAAACTGTGGTGAGTGACAGGACGGACATAGAGCCACCTATTACTGCCGGAAGAAATGTTTTTACTGTTAAATCAATAATCAAAACTGTCGCGGGGGAAAACAGTCGTAAAACTTCCTTCTACTGACAGGAGAATTTTATTAGCTGCAGGATCATCTATTTTTACTGAAAATAAAAAAACTCCCCGGTGTTAACAAACCGAGGAGCTTACTTATCATCAATATTCCACTTTCCACATATATCTTCTTTGTGATAGCGGATGATTGCGGGCATCTGCCAGTTGTTCGGCATATCTGCGGAGAATATAATTCAAAACTAGTGGTGCAATATAGCCTTTTAATTCTTCATCAATGCCGGTTAAATCTAAGTCCTTGGCATCTAAAACGGCCAGCTTTTCGCCGTATTTTTTCGAGAATGCTAATGCTCTTTCATCTAGAGGGCGAGTTTCATCCAAGCCAAGCAGGATAATAAAAGGAACATCTTTATCTAGAATTTCGAATGGGCCATGGAAGTATTCACCGGAGTGAACGGCATTGGAGTGGATCCATTGCATTTCCATTAGAATACAAATGGCGTAGGAATAAGCAATTCCGTAGTTGGCGCCGCTTGCCATTGTATAAATGACTTTTTCATCCTTGTATTCTTGACCAAACTGCTGTGCTTGGCTTTCATATTGCTTGGCTGATTTTTCGAAAATAACTTGGAGGTTAGCCAGGCTGTTGATCATTTTATCAAATTTATCATTTCCTTCTAGTACATGAAGAACACCCATTGTTAATTGATAAAGAAGGCCTAAGTTGGTATTAAAGGCAATGGATTCAGCCCCCCATTCGTATTTCACCACGAACTCACTTTCTTGGGCAAGTGGTGAAGTTGGCTGGTTTGTAAATCCAACGGTTAATGCTCCTTTTTGGCGGGCAAATTCAGCTGCTTTCACTGTTTCAGGAGTAGTTCCAGACATTGAGCACAGGATGACGAGAGAATTTTCGCCAAGTTTTCTAGGGTTGCGATGAATGAATTCATTGGAGCTGTACACATCTGATGAGAGATTTTTGGCTTCGCGGTCCATGATGTACTTATTTGGATACATAATGGCAGAGGATCCGCCGCAAGCCACAAAATAAACGTGGTTGATCGTACGTCCTTTCAAAGCATCTAACACTTTTTGCACTTGTTGATCTACAACTACTTGTGAATTTACCATTCCTTTTTCCTCCTTAGATTAGGGTGTTTAAAATATAATAATACATTATATAACATTATATTAAGGCGTGTAAGATTAATTGTCAATGTTTTTAGAACATTTAAAATAGGATTTATATTAAATTGACTCATAACATAATGTAATGTTATATTATGTTTGAAAATTTTAAAAATAATTTTCATATTTATGTATAGAAGGAAAGGGGCGAGGGAGTAATGGCAAAAATTATGAGGGATCAAATCACCGGAATGAATTTCCATTATATGCACTATCCTTTTGAGTACTTTTTAGATTCAATGGTTCGTTATGGGTTTAAAAATATTGAACTATGGGGGGCATCGCCTCATTTTTATGTAGAAGATATGAGTCTCAGCGATATTAGGAGGGTAAAGAAAGAAATCACACGAAGGGAATTGTCAGTCGTCTGCTTTACACCAGAACAATGTGTGTATCCAATTAATCTTGCAGCCAAGGAAAATCAGATTCGTGAAAAGAGCATCCAATATTTTATCAAATCGGCGGAAGCGGCAAAAGAATTGGAAGCACCGATGCTATTGGTTACTCCTGGCTGGGGCTATGAAAATGAAAACCGGGATGAGGCATGGAAAAGAACGAGAGATTCATTGGATCAACTAACGAGGGCTGCAGCCGATTTAGATTTAACCTTGGTGTTTGAGCCCTTAACACGAGTAGAGTCCAATTTGGTGAATGATGCCCACGCACTAAAAGCCATGCTGGATGAGGTGAACAGCCCTTATTTGAAGGGGATGATTGATACGATTCCGATGGCATTGGCAAATGAGGATTTTCTTGATTATGATCGCATATTAAAGAAAGACTTAGTTCATGTTCATTTCATTGATGGGAAACCGGAAGGGCATCTGGTATGGGGAGACGGTGTATTGCCGCTGGAGAAATACGTTGAGCAATTAAGTCAAATTGGTTATACAGGAGCGTTGACGTTAGAATATACTTCATACCAATATGTGCAAGATCCGGATGCTGCTATTGAGAAGACATTAAGGTCATTTTCAACTGTTTTGGAAATTGATAGCATGTAATAATTTCTATATACTAAATAGTATACGGTTTCAAAAAAGAGGCAGGTGAAATAAATGTTAAAACAGGATAATCAAGTTCCTTTATATATCCAATTAAAGGAGTCAATCCGCAGCTCTATTCTCAATGGGAAATTAAAGTACGGAGATCAAATCCCAACAGAATTGGAATTGAGCGAGGAGTATAAAATCAGCAGGATTACGGTGAGAAAGGCCATTCTCGAGTTGGTAGAGGAAGGCTATTTGGTTAAAAAGCAGGGAAAAGGCACGTTTGTGAATAAGAGGAAAATCGAACGGAAAATTGTTCATTTTTTAAGTTTTAGTGATGCATGTAAAGCAAATGGACTGACTGCGAGCAGTAAGATAATCAAAAGAGAAATTGTTCAGCCATCCTCAAGGGACCAAAAGCTGCTGCAACTGGAAGACGGAGATGCACTCGTCCTGATTCAGAGGGTAAGATATGCCGATGAATCACCCATTATGATTGAGAATAACTTCTTCTCTTATAAAAAGTTTCATTTATTATTAAACGAAAATTTGGAGGGCTCCATTTATAAACTGTTGGAGGAAAAGGTCAATGTAAAACCATGCCGCGGCAGTGATTTATCGTTAGAGATTGTTAGAGCTGGGGAAGAAGAGGCAGATTTACTTCATACTTCAAGCGGAGAACCGCTTTTTTATATGGAAACGACGGTATTCGATGAAGATGACCAGCCGGTGCATATAGGAAAACAGTATATTTTGGGAGATAGCTATAAATTCTACTTGAAGTAACCCGTTCTTTTTCATGGTTTAAATGGGGAAAATTTATAAGGCTGGCATGAAAAAAAAGAGCGTTAGTTCAATTCGACGCTCTTTTATTTTTGTATGGTGAGATCGGACTAGTTTTTCTAAAAATCGCATGAAACTCCTTGTTTAGAATAAGATGGTAGGGAGTATGCGAAGGTGCTTTTGGAAGTATACAAAATAAACGTTTTATGAACAATGTTGACAAACCTCACTGACATGAAGAGGATTTTGCTATTTAATAGGGGGGATGTCGAATAATTGTAGTTTGTTATGGTCTGTTTAGAGCATGGTCAAGAGAGTATCAAGCATCTCTAACGTTTCTCAGGGGTGATTGCGAAGAAAACGCTCAAGGAGGGGATGTGTCCCCGCTTAGTGCAGGTGTACAAAATTGGAAGTCTGCCGCAAGGTGCTAATGTATATAGCACTTCAACAAATATACGGCAATTTAAGTCTCTTTTTAGAGCTAGCTCTCTGGAGGCTAAGCCGTACTATTTTTCACGGCAGGCAGAATTGCAATTTTACTGGAAAGGTTTGTCGACACAGGTTTGTAACAATGCTATAATGAATTCGGTTACAACTATTAGTTAATTTTAAAAATTTACAACATTGGAGGGGATGGACATGGAACTTCTAAATGTATATCAGAATAACTATCTGATCGTTTTTGTGTTTCTATGTCTAGGGGTGCTGCTGCCAGTGGTGGCGTTATATTTAGGTAAGCTTCTGCGTCCTTACAAGCCTAGTGAGGCGAAGCAAACCACATATGAGAGCGGTGTTGAACCATTTCACGATTCACGTGTGCAGTTCAATGTCCGCTATTATATTTTTGCCCTTATGTTTGTTATTTTTGATGTAGAAACAGTGTTTTTATACCCTTGGGCAGTAGCCTATGATAGACTAGGGATTTTTGCACTAACCGAAATGTTCATTTTCGTGATTATGTTGTTAATTGGCCTAGTATATGCTTGGAAAAAGAAGGTGCTTCGATGGATTTAAACAATTTAGAAGGCATTTTACCCGGCGAAATGGAAGAGTTAAAGAGAAATGTATTTATGACGACACTAGAGCAAGTGAAGGGGTGGGCGCGAAGCAGCTCGATCTACCCTGTAACATTTGGTCTGGCTTGTTGTGCAATTGAAATGATGGCAGTTGGTTCTTCGCATTATGACTTGGACCGTTTTGGTTCATTCTTCCGTCCATCACCTCGTCAATCTGACTGTATGATTGTCTCCGGTACTGTAACGAAAAAAATGGCGCCGCTTTTGCGTCGGTTATACGATCAAATGCCGGAACCAAAATGGGTCATTGCAATGGGATCCTGTGCAACTGCCGGCGGTCCCTATATCAAATCATATTCCGTTGTAAAGGGCGTTGATCAGATTGTTCCTGTAGACATCTATATCCCGGGATGCCCTCCAAACCCGGCAGCTTTAATTTATGGTATCAATAAATTAAAGGAAAAGATTCGCTATGAAGCGAAGACTGGGAAGAAGGTGACCTGATCATGAGCGGGGAAAAGGATCTCGAACAATTAAAACGGGAAGCGGCAGAGAAGGCAAAAGCTGCGGCACTTGCAAAACGTCAAGCCAAAGAGGCGCAGGAAGCCGGACAGCAGAATCCGGAACCGTCGAAGTCAGCCCCGGAAGCACCTAAAGCGGAGGAACCTGCGGCAGCAGAGGAGACCGATGATTTAGCAAAGAAAAAGGCGGCAGCGGCAGCCAAAGCGAAAGCAGCGGCGCTGGCGAAAAAACAGCGTGAAGGTATCGTCGATGAAACCGAGCCAGCTTCGGAAGCACCTAAAACGGAGGAACCTGCGGCAGCAGGGGAAGCTGATGATTTAGCGAAGAAAAAAGCCGCAGCGGCAGCGAAGGCGAAAGCTGCAGCACTAGCGAAAAAGAAACGTGAGGGAATCGCAGATAATGCAGAACCAGAGGCGGTTATAGAAACTGCCGAGGCTGGTGGATCTGATGGGGATGATCTTGCTAAGAAAAAAGCCGCAGCCGTTGCAAAAGCGAAAGCAGCCGCTGCAGCAAAAAGAAAAGCCATGGAATTAGCGGGCGCAGGTGATGCAGACGCAGTTTCTCCAGATGCAGGAAGCAGTGATGCCCCTGGAGGAGATGACGCCAAAGCGAAAGCCGCAGCCGCCGCAAAGGCCAAGGCCGCCGCAGCCGCCAAAGCAAAAGCGGCCGCCGCAGCGAAGGCAAAAGCAGCTGTACAAGCAGGTGCGGATGATTCTGCTGTGGACGGCGATGATGAAAAGGCGAAAGCCATAGCGGCAGCCAAAGCGAAGGCGAAGGCCGCAGCAGCGGCAAAGGCAAAAGCTGCAGCTGCTGCAAAAGGCGGAGAGGCGGTCGTCATTGAAACGGCTGCGGAAGCAAAGCCATCACCGAATCAGCCATATCTAGATAAGTATGTCAAAGTCATTGAAGAGAACATGGGGTCTGCTGCATTAGAAGATTTTTATATTAATAAACTATCTAAAGATGTCCCAACCCTGGTTGCAAAGCGGGAGTCTTATTTTAAACTGGCTCAGTTTTTAAAATATAACGAGCTTTTAGGGTTTGACTATCTATCAGAGCTTCATGGAACAGACTTTGAAACACATATGGAAGTATATGTTCACTTATACTCATTCAAAAACCGGCAATCTGTTGCGATAAAAGTGAAGATTGACCGTGATGACCCGACAATCGAATCCTTGCAGCCTCTGTGGGAGGGCGCAAACTGGCCTGAATGTGAAGCATACGATTTACTAGGTATCAAGTTTATCGGACACCCGAACCTGCACCGGATTTTTCTTGGAGAGGATTGGGTTGGCTATCCACTGAGAAAAGATTATGAGCCGTATGATGTGGAGGTGTAGCAGGTGATCAGAACAGAAGAAATGGTACTTAACGTCGGACCTCAGCATCCAAGTACGCACGGGGTATTCCGGCTGATTGTCAAACTTGATGGGGAAATCATTACAGAAGCCATTCCTGTCATCGGATATTTACACCGCGGGACAGAAAAAATCGCGGAGGATCTGCAGTACACGCAAATTATTCCGTATACAGACCGGATGGACTATTTGTCGGCAATGACCAATAACTATGTCATTTGCCACGCAGTTGAAACGATGATGGGAATTGAGATTCCGGAGCGAGCCGAGTACTTGCGGGTCATAGCGATGGAATTAAACCGGATTGCCAGCCATCTTGTATGGTGGGGTACATTCCTGCTGGACCTTGGAGCCGTGAGTCCATTCTTATATGCATTCCGCGAACGGGAAATGATTATTAACCTGTTAAATGAGCTTTCAGGAGGCCGCTTAACTTACAATTATATGCGTGTTGGCGGTGTGAAATGGGATGCACCGGAAGGCTGGGTTGATAAGGTAAAGGAATTTATTCCGTATATGCGTGAACAGCTTGCAGGCTACCATGATCTTGTAACTGGGAATGAAATATTTACAAACCGAGTTACTGGAATTGGTAAATATACGAAAGAAGATGCACTGAATTACTCATTGAGCGGAGCAAACCTGAGATCCACCGGGGTTAAATGGGACCTTCGCAAAGATGAGCCGTATTCCATCTATGACCGATTTGAATTTAATGTCATTACACAAGAGGGCGGCGATGCTTTAGCCCGCTACCATGTCCGCACAAAAGAAATCGAAGAATCATTAAAAATATTAGAGCAGGCATGCGAGCAGTTCCCTTCTGGCGGTGAAACACTTGCCAAAGTGCCAAAAATCATCAAAGCACCGAAAGGGGAAGCTTATGTCAGGATTGAATCGCCCCGTGGTGAAATTGGTTGTTACATATATAGTGACGGCAAGAAAGAACCATATCGCTTGAAATTTAGAAGACCTTCCTTTTATAATTTGCAAATTCTTCCTAAATTGTTAAAGGGAGAAAACATTGCAAATATGATTGCCATTTTAGGGGCAATTGATATTGTTCTTGGAGAGGTGGACGGCTAATGATTCAAGATATGCTGCAGTCGAGCCCCGGTTGGTTCAATTTTATCGTCTTTTTTATACTTGGAGTTATTTTGCTGTTAATTGTTTTAGGCTTCGTTACGTATGCCATTTTAGCGGAGCGGAAGGTTATGGGTTTCATGCAACTGCGGGTTGGGCCGAACCAGGTCGGAGGCCGCTGGGGATTGCTGCAAACCGTTGCTGACGTTTTAAAGCTGTTGCTGAAGGAAGATATTATACCGAAGCTTGCCGATAAGCCATTGTTTATTTTGGCACCGGTTATTGCTTTTGCACCATCGTTTATGGTGCTGGCGACCATCCCATTTACGGATAAGTTTCAATTTGCTGATATTGGTGTGGGATTGCTTTATTATGTAGCTATTTCGGGAATGACCGTATTTGGAGTTCTTCTTGGTGGCTGGGCTTCCAACAACAAATACTCCTTATTGGGGGGAGCACGGGCGACTGCGCAAATGATTTCTTATGAAATTCCGCTTGTTATGTCAGTGCTTGGAGTCATTCTTTTATCCGGAAGTTTAAATTTAAATCACATTGTGGAAGCACAGCGGCACGGCTGGTTCATTTTACTGCAGCCAATCGGCTTTATCGTCTTTTTAATCGCTTCTGTAGCGGAATTGAGCCGGACGCCATTTGACTTGCCGGAATCAGAATCAGAACTTGTTGCAGGCTACCATACAGAATATACCGGGTTCCGTTGGGCATTCTTCATGCTGGCTGAATATGTGTATTTATTTGCAATGTCAGCTCTAATTACCGTTCTATTCCTTGGGGGTTGGATGGCTCCATTTGGCTTCCTTGCCTTCATCCCGGGATCCGTCTGGTTCGCGCTCAAATTCTGCTTGGTGCTGTTCATCTACATCTGGTTCCGTGTTACATTTCCAAGGATGCGCGCCGACAAGCTCATGGAATTCGCTTGGAAAGTGTTACTGCCAATCGCGCTCGGAAACATCTTCCTGACCGCGTTAATCAAATCATTATTCTTTTAATATAGGTGCCTGACACCATCCGTGGACAGTTGTCCGTGTGGGGTGGATGGTCCGCTTTCCCTAATTGTCCGATTGCTGCGACAACATTTATCAGATCGTGTCCACTCCAGATGGACAAAACAGTAGATATGTCCACGTGCGGTGCCTGACACCAAAAATACCATCGTAACAATGAAAAAATTTTCAAAAGGGGTGAAAGACGTGCTTGGATTAGCTAAAGGCTTGAAGTATACCCTGAAGCAGTTATCGCGCGAGAATGTAACGTATGATTATCCGAATAAGCCGCTGCCGCTGCCAGACCGATTTCGGGGCATTCAGAAGTTTTATCCGGAGAAGTGTATTGTTTGTAATCAGTGTGCGAATATTTGCCCGACGGATTGTATTCAGTTAACGGGTAAGAAGCATCCAGATCCAACGAAGAAAGGGAAAATCATCGATACGTATGATATTAATTTCGAGATTTGTATCCTTTGCGATTTATGTACCGAGGTTTGCCCTACGGAAGCGATCGTCATGACCAATAACTTTGAGCTCGCTGAATACAGCCGCGATATGTTATTTAAAAACCTGGAATGGTTGGACGAAAACGATGAAAACGTTCGGCAGGTGAATAAGGAATGACATTTTCTGGCGAATTTTTCGCATTTATGGTTCTTGCCCTTGTGGCAATTATCGGAGGCGTGCTGCTGCTGAATCTAAATAAAGTCGTTCACATGGTCGTTGCTCTGATATTCACTTTCGTCAGCATTGCCGGTATTTACGTTCTGCTTTCTGCAGAGTTTGTGGCCGCGGTGCAAATCTTAATCTATTCCGGTGCAGTTACCATTATTATGCTGTTTGGCATTATGTTAACAAAACCGTATGACGAAAGTGATGAAACGACCAGTAAATGGAGAAAAGCTCTATTATTTATTGGAATTGTTGGCTTTGCCTTTGCTGTTTATCTCGGTATTTACAATTTCGATATCCAACAAGTTCAAACAACATTACATGTAAACAATACCCTGCAAATCGGTAAAGCACTCTACTCTAAACATATCATTCCGTTCGAGTTTGTTTCCGTATTATTATTAGTGGCTTTGATCGGAGCGATTGTTTTAGCAAAACGTGAGGATAAGGGGGCGGAAAAGGAATGAGTTCAATCCCGGCTTCAGCCTTCCTAGCATTGGCTTTGATCTTATTTTGTATCGGTTTATACGGTGCGTTAACAAAGCGAAATACCGTCATTGTGTTAATTTCTATTGAATTAATGCTAAACGCCGTGAATATTAATCTGGTCACCTTCAGTAAATACGGGATGGCCCCATCAATCACTGGTCAGGTATTTGCCCTGTTTGCGATGGCCGTCGCTGCGGCAGAAGCAGCCGTCGGGCTGGCAATCCTCATGTCCGTCTACCGTAATAAGAAAACCGTCCACATTGACGAAATGGACGAAATGAAAAACTAAAACCTTATGGGTGTCAGGCACCATGTGAAGATTTCACCATGGTGTCAGGCACCAATATCAATGGTGGCGGCACGAATCCAAGCCGAAGTGGACCGCATCGAAAATTCGCTATTCTGAAAGTGTGAATTAAGCGGGACTGCTGGGCGAGGGGTGTTTGTCACACAGGGGGATTAAGGATGGAAAATGCTTGGCTCATACCGCTTTTCCCGCTATTATCGTTTTTAGTCCTTCTTCTCATCGGTAAGCGATTGAAGGAGGCAAGTGCTTATGTGGGGATGCTGCTTACATTGGCATCGCTTGTCTTCTCTATTGTGGTACTATTCCAGCGCTTTTCAGAGCCGACCTACAGCACAAAGTTCAATTGGCTCACGATAGGAGATCTTCATATTACAGCGGGCTTTGAAGTGAATCAATTAAATGCATTAATGCTGTTTATTGTTTCGCTCGTCAGTTTCCTTGTAAATACCTACTCAAAAGGATATATGCACGGAGATGAGCGCTTTCCGGTATTTTATGCGTATTTAGGATTATTTACGTTTGCCATGCTAGGTCTGGTTATTTCACCTAACCTGCTGCAAACCTATATTTTCTGGGAACTGGTGGGACTTGGATCCTTCCTGTTAATCGGATTTTATTTCTACAAAGAAGAAGCAAAGGCTGCTGCCAAAAAAGCCTTCATCATGACCCGTATCGGTGACGTCGGCTTATTCATCGGGATGATTCTTCTATTCTGGCAAACCAAAAGCTTTGAATACAGCGAGATTTTCAAAGCTGTCGATGCTGGCAAGGTGTCAGGCACCATCATTACCTTAACAGCGATCCTGATTTTTATTGGGGCAGTGGGAAAATCAGGTCAGTTCCCGCTTCACTCCTGGCTTCCGGATGCGATGGAAGGTCCGACTCCTGTTTCAGCGTTAATCCATGCTGCAACAATGGTGGCAGCCGGTGTATATTTGGTTGCTGCATTATATCCATTATTCCTGGCAAGCAAAACGGCGCTGCTCACGGTTGCCGTGATCGGAGGCTTTACCGCCATTTTTGCAGCAAGCATTGGCCTTGTGCAAACGGACATCAAACGTGTCCTTGCCTACTCAACTGTGAGTCAGCTGGGTTACATGATGCTTGCCTTAGGTTCTGGCAGTTATGTTGCTGGAGTGTTCCACTTAATGACACATGCATTTTTCAAGGCCCTTCTATTTTTGGCAGCCGGTTCCGTTATCCATGCGGTCAGCGGCAATCAAGATATCGAAAAGATGGGTGGCCTGTGGAAAAAATTAAGGTTAACAGGACCGCTGTTCCTAATCGGAACACTTGCGATCAGCGGTGTACCATTATTATCAGGTTTCTTTAGTAAAGACGAAATTCTAGCAGCAGCATGGGAAGGCGGACACCCAATCCTTTTCTTGCTAGCATTAATCGCTGCGTTCTTTACGGCATTCTATATGTTCCGCTTGTTCTTCATGGTGTTTACAGGTGACTATCGCGGCGACGAAAAACATGTGCATGAATCACCTGCAACGATGACGTTTCCGATGATCGTTCTTGGCGTTTTGGCCATCATCGGCGGTTATGTGAATACACCTTGGTTCGGCTCTTTCCTCGGTGACTGGCTTGTGAAAGACAACGCGGCACTTGGTACTGGCCACGCCGAAGGGCCGGTATGGATTCAGCTTGCGGCAACTGTTGTTTCACTCGCGGGGATTTTCCTTGCTTGGTTAATTTACGGCAAGCGCTCCGTATCACGCGATTGGTTAAGCGGCAAAGGCGGAACCTTGCATACGATTTTACTGAACAAATACTATGTTGATGAGTTTTATCAAATGTCCATTGTGGCCATTGTGACGTTTATCAGCTATTTATTCCGGTTCATCGATGTTTTCCTTGTAGAGGGAATCGTCAAAGGTGTGTCTGGCTTTGTTCAAGGTCTTGGTAAAACAGGTTCGGAATTGCAAAACGGTCAGGTGCAAACCTATGGAGCTGCTGCCTTTATCGGACTTGCACTTCTTACCATTATTTTTGCATTAACAGGGGGGTACTTACGATGAATTTACATTCGATTCTTTCAATCCTAGTATTCTCCCCGCTGCTAGGGATCGTGGTTTTGGCATTTTTGCCAAAGCAGGCCGAAAAAGCAAATAAACTGGTCGGTTTTCTATTCACGCTGCCGGCACTCATTCTATCTTTAGCCGTGTATCTCCATTATTTAGCCGGCAAAAATTTAGCCGATTTCTCTGTGACACATTCGTGGATTCAATTCCAAGGCATGAATGTTCAGGAACCGGCTTTTGCAGTACCATACGAACTTGGAATTAACGGTTTTCAGCTTCTGCTTGTTGTCCTTACTGCAGTCGTTGCTACGCTATCCGCAATAGGTGCTGTAAAGTTTGTGAAAAAAGAATGGAAAGGCTATTTCATGCTCTTCCTTCTTTTAGAAACAGGCATGCTTGGCGTGTTTACTGCAGAAAACTTAATCCTGTTCTTCATCTTTTTTGAGGTTACCTTAATTCCAACCTTCTTTCTGATTGGAAAATGGGGTTATTTTGAAAAAGAAAAAGCAGCATACAGTTTCTTAATTTATAACGGTCTAGGATCAGCCGTTCTATTAATTGTCATTATGATTCTTTTTGCCAAAACTGGAACGACCAATATTGAGATCTTACGGAAAATCATGACGGATCCCAATGCACACCTTTCTGGTGGATGGAAATTGGGCTTATTAATTTCCTTGCTGATTGCTTTTGGTGTCAAATTGCCGATTTTTCCATTGCACAGCTGGATGCTGCGCGTGCACGTACAAGCACCGCCATCCGTTGTTATGATCCACTCTGGGATTCTATTGAAAATTGGTGCCTACGGCTTAATCCGCTTTGGCATGGGGATTTTCCCTGAACAGTTTAAAACACTTGCAACGCTCATTGCTGTGCTTGGTGTTATCAATCTGCTGTACGGCGCGTTTTTAGCGTTTATTCAAACCGATTTTAAAATGGTTTTGGCTTATTCTTCGATATCCCACATGGGAATCGTGTTAATGGGAATGGCTGCGATGAACCAAGCTGGAGTTCAAGGGGCCATTTTCCAAGTCATTTCCCATGGATTGATTTCAGCGCTGTTGTTCTTTATTGTAGGTGTTTTATACGAACGGACAGATACATC
This sequence comes from Neobacillus endophyticus, assembly GCF_013248975.1. Classification (GTDB taxonomy): domain Bacteria; phylum Bacillota; class Bacilli; order Bacillales; family Cytobacillaceae; genus Neobacillus; species Neobacillus endophyticus. The sequence continues at coordinate 1,355,270 of NZ_JABRWH010000001.1, read as the reverse complement.
ACTCATCGAAAACCTTGGCGGTATGGCCAAGGGGATGCCGATCGCTGCCGGCTTCTTGCTTGCTGCTGGGATGGCGTCACTCGGATTACCAGGGATGTCAGGTTTCGTCAGCGAATTCATGGCGTTCATGGGTCTGTTTAAAACCATGCCATGGCTTGCTGCTATTGGTACAATCGGCATCATTATGACCGCAGCGTACGTGCTCCGTGCGATTTTGGGCATGACATTTGGAAAGGCGCAACGCGAATTTACGGGTGTTCTTGATCTGAAGGGCGTTGAATATGTACCTATTGTTGTTCTAGTGCTGTTAATTGTGTTAATTGGTGTTTACCCAAGTGTTCTAAGCTCTCCGCTTCATGCCACACTTGAGACTATCTTGCTTGGGTTAGGAGGGTGATGAAGGATGAGTCCTGAGACAATATCATCGATTAATTGGAGCATCATGACACCGGAGTTCATCATCCTTGGTGTTACAGCCTTACTTGTAGTATTTGATTTATTTATGCCAAATAGTCTTAACCGAAAGATTCTCGGTTGGGTCGGCATTGCGGCGATCTTTGCTGCCCTTGTGTCCGTTGCCTTGATGGCAGGGGGACCCGTACGGTCTATTTTGGACAATACGTTTCGCTTAGACAGTTTTGCGATTGCGTTTAAAATGCTTCTACTATTAGGAGCTGCCCTTGTCATGTTTTTGGCAGTCAGCTATGAGGCAAAGGAAGGCCTGGAAAAATACCGCGGTGAATTCTATTATCTATTTTTAATCGCGTTATCAGGCGCCATGCTGATGACTTCAAGCGGAGATTTAATTACGCTTTATATCGGGCTGGAATTATTGTCAGTTTCTTCGTATGTATTAGCAGGTATACAGAAGGATAATTTGAAATCGAATGAATCTGCGATGAAATACGTCATTAACGGCAGTATTTCTACGGCAATTATTCTATTCGGAATGAGCTATGTTTATGGTTTAACGGGAACGACCAACACGCTGGACATTGCGCAAAAACTATCCACGCTGTCTGACGGTAACCAAGTCTACTTGCTTAGCTTAGCGTTTTTAATGATTTTGGTTGGCTTGGCCTTTAAGCTTTCAGCCGCACCATTCCATATGTGGGCTCCAGACGTTTACCAAGGGGCGCCAACACCTGTTACTGCGTTCTTAAGTGTAGTATCTAAAACTGGCGGATTCGTGATCGTTATCCGGATCCTGCTGACGGTATTTGGTGCAGCAGCTACAAACGGTCCAAACTCCATGCCAATTATTTTGCATATGCAAAACTATATCGCCGTCATTGCCGGGGCAACGATGATCATCGGTAACGTCGTGGCGTTAAGACAGACGGATATCAAAAGAATGTTTGCTTATTCAAGTATCGCGCATGCTGGATATTTGCTAGTTGCTGTAACTTCCTTATCTGCGAATATGTTCTATTCCATTTGGTTCTATCTGCTTGCCTATTTGTTCATGAACCTTGGAGCCTTTGCGGTTATCCAGCTTGTAACGGAAAAAGCGGGGTCAACCAAAATTGCTGATTTTGCCGGGCTGTACCGCCGGTCACCGGTTCTGGCCGTTTCGATGGGGATATTGTTGATTTCCTTGGCAGGATTTCCAGGAACAGCCGGGTTTATCGGTAAATTAAACATCTTTATCGGAACATTTTACGGAACAACACCACACTATGTGTTAGCATCTGTTATGATTGCGACCACCGTCGTTTCGTATTTCTACTACTTCGGGGTTATGGCACAAATGTTTTTCCGTCCTGCAGCAGAGGATAGCAAATTTAACATTCCATTTGGAATTTTGATCGTCCTGATTGTTGCAGTAATCGGATCTGTGCTGTTTGGACTCGTGCCAAACATTGCCTTTAACTACATGCACAACAATCTCGATATCATTGGGGATTTCTTTAAATAAAAAAAGACCCCAGAGTTCATAAGGTGCATGTATAAACCAATACGAACAAAAGATGGGCCTGCAGGCTGCTAAATGGGAGGAAGCAGCCTGCAGTTGGTGCCTACACCAAAGTTTCACAAATAAAGGGATTAAATAGGAAAAGAGACGGTTGGGGACCGCCTCTTTTTTTTTATTAGGTTATGTTAAAAAATATTGTTGATATTTTCACACTGTTAATTGGAGCAGAAGGCACGAAGATTCCGCGAAAATACTATCACATTTCCTTCATCCACTGGCGGATTCAAAGACGGGATTCAGTGTTCTGTGGGAGTACGGGGTCTCCCAGGCACGCCCGCGAACAGTTCATTCCTGGAGTGGAAATCAACATCCAAGTTGTTTAACAGTGCTTTTTATTAAAGGCTATGTAAAAGCACATAGTTGATCGAAGTTGTAGGCATGAAGACTCCTCAAAAGCACTACCGCATTTCCTTCGTGCCAAGGCAGATTCAAGGATGTTATTCAATGTCCTGCGGGAGTACGTGACAGTTGACCGGCAGGCGGCAAAGTGTCGAGTAGCGCGTCCTATACCACGCCGTTAACCGTTCGTTCCTGGAGTGGAAATCGAAATCCAAAGTTTAAAAGAATATTACCTTAATCAAAAATTCTAGTTTTGCTTGGTTTGTCAAAAACTTGTCATCATCGTAACGAATTTTTTAAAAAAATAGAAACTGTTACCATTTTTTTACGTCAATATGTTAGAATAGTCGTTGTGTGAAAAGGAGGGAATCTATGGATGAATGATTTAGGGCAAGTGGCGTTAATCAGCATACTGTCACATATAGTATTTATTGCGCTTTCTTGGTGGGCACTGCAAGCCATCCGACTTGAAAAATTGCTGCGCCCAAACCATGTACTGCAAGCAAGAATACTCTACATATTATTAGCCATTTTTCTCGGTTCATCTGTCAGTAACTTTTTCCTTGATTACCTGCAATGGTCAAGACAACTACCTTTAATTTTTAAATAGGCTTTCTTTAAGAACGTGGTTGTTTATTCTCAATTTGATTGTTGTAGAATTCAACATCCTAATACTATGACTCGTATTTCACAAGGAATAAAATGAACTCAGCTTGTTGGAAGGGAATTTTCGTCTTTTTTGGAATTGGAAAAAATTTAGGTCTTCGTACATGTTCCCATATGCAAATTTATTGAGTACAATCTTCTTTGTGTGGAAAAAATAACTTTAATGATTTACTGTTTTAAAGCCGCATGTTAAGTAAAAAAACAAGATGTCTAAAAGTGACGACTTTTCCCAAGTATGCTTCTCTCCACCTTGGAAACAATGGTAGTAAGGGAGAGAAGAGATATGGAGAGAATAAGTAAACTTTTAGGACTATTTACAATTATCATTATCATCCTGGTTGTGTTTGGGAACCGGACAACTGAGGCAAACGGCGGCCTGAATTTTTTTCAAAAGGAAAAAGCAGATGAAGTTGGCTCATCGCTTTTTCAAGCAGACTCAAATAGCCATGACTTAGCAAAAATCGGCGATGTTTTTCAAGCCGAACATATTTTGCTCGATCAATGGACTTTTTATGCAAGGGAACAACTTACAGGCCTAAAAAGTGAGAAAGAAGTAAAGGAATACGCGAAAAGGCTTCAACGTAAATTTCCTGATTGGAATTGGACGGTTACAAACACCAGTGAAAAGTGGGAAATGACAGCAGTATCTCCAACATCTAAACACCACAACGAAATGCTTCAAATTTTGGCAACCCACAGAAAACAACCTACTAATGCGTATATAGTCTATAGTGTGAGCGGAAAAGAGTGGAACAAGACCGAGAAGGCTTTTTTTACTAGTAAACAGTTCGAAAATAGACTGACTGACATATTTCGAGAAAAACCTACAGTTTTTTCTTGTATGAAGGGCATAGTCAGTGATAAGATTGATACGGCTTTATCTAATACAGTGAATCATTTTCTAGCTATATTTAAAGCGAAAAAAATCGAAGCGTTACAAGAGAAATCATTCATGTCAGTTTCGGCATCATCGCCAATGTTTTCAGATTCCATTGAAACGAAAGAAAATAACATGAATCTGCAAATCGGCTTACGCTCCGAAGGATTGGGCTCAAGAACTACCATTGTAGTAGGAACCCCTATCATAACGATTGAATATTAATATAGAGAAAATGGACGCGGAGGGGAATACTCTTGGAAAAGATCATCGTCCGCGGCGGACAGAGGCTTAATGGAACGGTGAAAGTGGAAGGTGCAAAAAATGCCGTCCTGCCTGTTATCGCTGCAACCTTATTAGCAAGTGATGGAAAAAGTGTAATTCGTGATGTACCTACACTCTCCGATGTATACACAATTAATGAAGTTTTACGCAACCTACATGCCGAAGTTTCTTTTGCAAATAACACAGTTGTTGTTGATGCATCAAGAGAGTTAAAGGTTGAAGCGCCATTTGAATATGTTCGGAAAATGCGCGCCTCAGTTCTTGTCATGGGGTCGTTACTCGCCCGCAATGGTCGGGCACGTGTTGCACTACCAGGCGGCTGTGCAATCGGCTCCCGACCTATCGACCAGCATCTAAAAGGCTTTGAAGCCATGGGTGCTACGGTAAAGGTAGGTAATGGTTTTATCGAAGCGGAGGTTAATGGCCGCTTAAAAGGTGCAAAGATTTATTTGGATTTCCCAAGTGTTGGGGCTACTGAAAATATTATGATGGCAGCAACCCTAGCAGAAGGTACGACCATCATTGAAAACGTTGCTAAGGAACCAGAAATTGTCGACTTGGCAAACTTCTTAAACAAAATGGGCGCTAAAGTCCGAGGTGCAGGCACTGGCACACTTCGTATTGAAGGTGTTGATGTGTTATTTGGCGCAGAACATAACATCATTCCCGACCGAATCGAAGCAGGAACTTTCATGACCGCTGCTGCGATTACAGGCGGTAATGTACTTGTAAAAGGCGCTGTCCCTGAACATCTTTCTTCATTGATTGCCAAAATGGAGGAAATGGGCGTTACCATTATCGAAGAAGAGGATGGAGTCCGTGTCATTGGTCCTGAACGCTTAAAGGCAGTGGATATCAAAACGATGCCACATCCAGGCTTCCCAACAGACATGCAATCGCAAATGATGGCATTGCTGTTGTGTGCAGAAGGAACTTCTATGATCACTGAAACCGTGTTTGAGAATCGTTTCATGCACGTGGAAGAATTCCGCCGGATGAATGCAGATATTAAGATTGAAGGACGTTCTGTTATTTTAAATGGACCTTCTAATTTACAGGGTGCTGAAGTAGCAGCAACTGACCTTCGTGCAGCTGCAGCTTTGATTTTAACTGGATTAGTTGCAGATGGTATCACACGTGTAACGGAATTAAAACATCTAGACCGTGGTTATGTGCAATTCCATGATAAGTTGGCATTACTTGGCGCTGATATCGAGCGTGTGAGCGAACCGGATGAACTGTTACTCGAAGTGGAAAAATACGTTTCGGATATGAATGCGTAAAATATCCAAAATGGACCATTGGCTAGAAATATGCCAATAACCAATAACTGTGTCTGATACCCAAGCAAAACTGGAGACAGGGTGACCAATTTCAAACAACATTTGAAACACTCGGCCACGTTGGACACAATTACAACAAAACAAACCAAAGCAACGGGGCCTGAAACGACGGGTCCTGTTTTTTGTTTGGTCTTTAGTTTGTGGCTGGTGTCAGGCACCATGTGAATAATTCACATGATGCCCGACAAATACCGAAAAAATTGTAATAAATGCTTGTCCGCTTCCATATGTATGAAATGTGACACACCCGAATGTGAGTAAGGGTTGTGAATTATACAAACTGGAGGCGCAAACATGAAAAAGTTCAAACCACTCATCGCACTAGTATCTGTCCTCGTTGCCTTAACGCTTATTATTCCTGCGGTGCTGGTCCTTCCTTTTTCAGAAGGGAAGACAAATGGGAAGTTGGGCGAACAGCTCAAGGAGAAGGCACCTGCGAATGAAACAGTTTCCCCCTCTTCAACAGATGAAGCCGTAGAAGTAGCCGTTTATCGCTCTAAGAAAAAGAAAGTTGAAAAAGTGCCATTAGAAGATTATCTCGTCGGTGTGGTAGCAGCAGAAATGCCGGCTGAATTCAATGAAGAAGCTCTTAAAGCACAAGCGCTAACCGCAAGAACCTATATCGTAAATCGCCTCCTAAGTAAGGATACATTAGGCGTTCCTGAGGGCGCTGAAGTAACCGACACACCACTTCATCAAGCTTACGAAAGTGATGATGAGCTGCGGCGGGATTGGGGAATGGACTATAACTGGAAACGAAAGAAAATAGTTGCTGCTGTACGAGCAACGAGTGGTCAGATCATCACTTTCAAGGGGAAGCCGATTCAAGCACAATTTTTTTCCACTAGCAACGGCTACACAGAAAATTCAGAAGACTATTGGTCTGGTTCCATACCATATTTAAGAAGTGTATCAAGCCCTTGGGATAAGAGTTCACCACAATTTTTCAATCAAAAGGTTCTTTCGCTTCAAAGTTTTGAAAAGCTTTTAGGGGTTAAAGTAGGCACATCCGGCACAATTGGGAAAATAGTTGCCCGAACATCTGGAAAACGCGTGGCAGAGGTCGATTTTAGCGGGAAACAGCTCACGGGAAAGGACATTCGTGAGAAACTAGATTTAAAGTCATCCGATTTTTCCTGGGAACGGAAGGGAAACAATATTGTCATAACCACAAAGGGATATGGCCACGGTGTCGGCATGAGTCAATACGGTGCAAATGGTATGGCGTCTCAAGGCAAAAACTATAAAGAAATTGTGGAGCACTACTATTCTGGTGTTCAAATTACGTCCGCAGATAACATGCTGGCAACTCTCACTGCAAAAAAGTAGAATCATGATTTTAAGAAGCCAAGCAGCAGCTTGGCTTTTTCGCTGTTTTTAGAAAAAGTCAGTCAGGGTCAAGTTTGATAAAAAAAGCTGGATATGACTTGTGTTAACGCTAATTGTGATTTTTGTATAAACAGATTCAAATAAAAATTTTTCAACCTCATGCATAAAAATTCTGCAACTGTCGAAAAATAACTTTTTCAAAAAATTTTTCAGACAAGTGTATATAATTCTACTGATCTGTTCAGAATGATTGCTGAGGTGATGAAAATGAGAGAGGAAGAAAACAAACGATCTTCTCAAGGTTCTAAAGTGAAACGCTTTTTCAAAAAGCGTTGGGTATTTCCAGCCATCTATATTGCAAGTGCAGCAATCATTTTAACCGGAGTTCTATGGTATCAATCCAGCAGCACGAATACTGACAAATACAGCTACAAGCCAGGTGACCTGTCAAATAGCAAGTACAACCAGCCGTCAGTTGAAGTAAACAAAGCGTTGGAGAACTTTAAAATGCCGGTTAAAGATCCTGGCTCAGCTGTTATCAAAATGAAATTCTATGATTTTAATGGCAAGCCGGCAGATCAAGAATCAGCTTTAGTATTTTACAATAATACGTATCAGCCAAACACAGGAATTGATATTACAGGAAAAGACGAGAAAACTTTTGATGTGACAGCATCTTTAAGTGGAACTGTTACACGTGTCGATCAAGATTCCGTACTTGGTAATGTGGTTGAAATTGAGCATGAAAAAGGTATTGTAACACAATATCAATCCATTAAAGACATTAAAGTCAAAGTTGGCGATGAAGTAAAACAAGGTGATGTTATTGCTGAGGCTGGACAAAGCTTGTATAACGAAAAGGCTGGAACACACGTGCACTTTGAAATTCGCAAAGATGGCGTCGCAGTCAATCCAGCAGACTATTTAAACAAGCCTGTTAGTACACTTGCGGAAGAAAGCGTTTCGGGAGACAAAGCCAAACAATCAACAGAAGTTCCTGAAGCAAAGCAAAACCAACAAAAAATTGACGACTCAGGATCAGGGAGCTCAACTGACACACCATCTATTGATCAAAACTCAGATGGCAGCTCAACCGACACACCATCCATTGACAAAAACTCAGATGGCAGCTCAAATGACCAAAACAGTGACATGACAGACACCAACACAAACTCATAAAACGGCAATAAAGGGGAGAGGGAATACCTTCCTCTTTTTTTTGTTTTAGTCATCTGTGTTTTTTTGTAATGACCTTCGCACCACTTTAATGGGGAAGGTTATACCAGCAAAAACATCTCTAGAAAAAGAGGCTGGAGAGCTACTTCATGTACAACAAGAGGGGCAACCAACGTATAAGTGATTCATTTTTAAAAAAAGATGGCTAGGAAACGTTGATTGAGAGAAGCCAATAGTGAACGGATAAGACGTCAAACTTACAAATGATTCACATTTACAGGCGAAATAATGGCAGAGGGGCGGAAGGTTTGGCTGAGGCGATGCAGGTAAGTTCTAGCGCTTGTCAGCGCCTTTCATTCGATCCAAATGAGCGTTGGCCGGGGTTTTTTAAGCGGATGAATATAAAACGCTCCAGGAGGACTCTCAAAAGCCTCTAACGGCGTGTGTCAAGCTTACATCATATATGCCAGGATCGGTAATGTAGGTATGAACTGCCTCCATCAGTCTGGGCATCGGGGCTAAGTTTGAATTTGATAAAGATTTGCGATGTACGTTCTTCTTGAGAAAATCAAGGTATTATTATGTGGTGTTATGGTTCTAAATAAAAGATTAATTTTTAAATAGCTTTGACAGTTTGTTGCCGCTTTGGTTAAGTGGTATTTTGGGTGTCAGACACCGCATTAAAGACTAAACAAATACAAAAACAGGTGGAAACCCGGCGAATGGCCTGGTTTCAACTGTTGCCTAGATCTTTAATGCATAAAGGAGTTCTGTTTATCATTTTCTTTTAAATGAGGAAGTTATCATCTGATTGCAATTCTTGTATAGATGGATTCCATTGGTATTTTATCAAATCTATTACTCCATTAAGGCCAACATCAATCCCTTCGGCTTCAAGAGACAGTAGCTGATCATGATAGGATTCGTCGTCTTGCAGTGCAATTTGGCCCTTCGCATTAATGACACGGTGCCATGGCAGCCGATGTTTTTTACTCATAGAATGAAGGATGCGGACGACTTGACGGGCAGCTCTGGGACTTCCAGCAAGACCGGCGATTTGTCCATAGGTCATCACCTTGCCTTCAGGGATATTTCGAATGATTTCGATTACATTCTGTGTAAAAGGTGTCACGATTCAATTCCTCCTCCAAGATAAATTTATTATACATCAACAAAAAATCAAGTGGGAGCCATGCTGGCTGCCTTAGTTTTACAAGTAGTTCTCCAAAAATAATGGGTTGAAAGTATTTTTTACTAATTCTTTTTGTGAACTTTTTATCGACAAATTTCTCGGGAAATATTTGAAGTTAACGGAAAAAACCAACTGAAACATAACAGCAAACCCCATTTAGAGAAATCCTGATAAATGTCGAAAAAATGATCAGATGTCCAATTTATCAAAAAACTCAAGTAGACCCTTGTCCCGATTGTGTATTTTGTGCATAAACCCGTATCCAAGCTAATAAAATGTTACAAACCTTTACAAAGAGAGTGTTTGAGGTGAGGAGTCGTTTGAAGTTAGCGGGTATTCAGCCATGGACATGATTATTCATCGTATGATCAGAAAGTACAAACTTTCTGCCGTTTAGTGCCACACACCACCAACCCGACACCATATTTGATACATATCAATTCGGTGTCCACTGGAGACGTACAAAACGTTGGTTTTGTCCACGGGTGGTGCCTGACACCAACGGAAGCAGTATTTCGTCGAAGTGATAAGCGGGTCTCATTTCACATGTCTCACATCCAATTTAGGGAGGGCGAGAGTGTGCACGATTACATCAAGGAGAGGACTATCAAGATTGGAAAGTATATCGTGGAGACGAGGAAAACGGTTCGCGTGATTGCGAAGGAGTTTGGCGTATCCAAAAGTACAGTCCATAAGGATTTGACAGAGAGGCTTCCTGAGATTAATCCTGAACTTGCAAACGAGGTAAAAGAAATTTTAGATTATCATAAATCCATTCGCCATTTACGGGGCGGCGAGGCGACTAAAATGAAATATCAGAAAGAAGAAAAGGAGGGTGAGGCGGTTAAATAGTTTTTCCAAAAATGTTTAATTTCACCTTACAACAAGCTTTTATTCTCTTAAATTCCTTTACTCCGACAACTTTCATCAAAAATTTACAACGTTTTAAATAAAACGTTATGGAAATTTTAATGAATATGGTACAATATTCAATTAGGAAAGCATGAGGAATCCGTTTTGAGGAGGAAAGGAAAGAGAATGTTTGCAAGGGATATAGGGATTGATTTAGGAACGGCTAACGTATTGATTCATGTGAAGGGCCGTGGCATTGTATTAAACGAGCCTTCCGTTGTAGCGATAGACAAAAATACAAACAAAGTTTTAGCAGTTGGTGAAGAAGCGCGCCGCATGGTCGGACGTACACCAGGAAACATCGTAGCTATCCGTCCATTAAAAGATGGCGTAATTGCTGACTTTGATGTAACAGAAGCAATGCTAAGACATTTTATTAACAAACTAAATGTAAAAGGTTTTCTATCAAAGCCGCGCATTTTAATTTGCTGCCCAACAAATATCACAAGCGTTGAGCAAAAAGCGATTCGGGAAGCAGCTGAAAAGAGCGGCGGGAAAAAAGTGTATCTGGAAGAAGAACCAAAAGTGGCGGCTATTGGCGCCGGTATGGACATCTTCCAGCCAAGTGGAAACATGGTCGTTGACATCGGAGGAGGAACGACAGATGTTGCGGTACTTTCAATGGGCGATATCGTGACTTCTTCCTCCATCAAAATGGCTGGCGACAAATTTGACATGGAAATTTTAAACTACATCAAACGCGAGTATAAGCTGCTAATCGGGGAGCGTACAGCAGAAAATATTAAAATCAATATCGGCACCGTATTCACAGGTTCCCGTTCCGAGGAAATGGAAATCCGCGGCCGTGATATGGTAAGCGGTCTGCCTCGCACCATAACGGTTCGGTCCGAGGAAATTGAATCAGCTCTTCGCGAATCAGTTGCTGTCATTGTACAAGCTGCTAAAAGTGTTTTAGAACGCACACCACCTGAACTTTCCGCAGATATCATTGATCGCGGCGTTATTTTAACTGGCGGTGGGGCATTACTCCATGGTATTGATTTGCTGCTTGCTGAAGAATTAAAAGTGCCAGTATTGGTAGCAGAAAATCCAATGGACTGTGTAGCGATTGGCACAGGCGTTATGCTTGATAATATTGACCGAATTCCAAATCGGAAATTAGGATAATTAAAAAGTGGAATAATAGGTTAATCCCTTGTGAAACGACTTCCTAACGTAAAGTTAGGACAGTCAGATCTCAAAGCGGGAAATAGGTAGTTTTTAAAAAAGCTATCTTACCAAAGTTTTCAGATTGACTTGAATCAGAACTTGACGGGGTTAGCTTATTTGTCCATCCTTTTAATAAGTTGTATGACATCATACAAATAAAAAATGCAAAAGTCTAATGAAATGGGCTGGACACGCCTTTGTCATTGGGCTTTTTTTATTGCATTTTAAATAGTGATTTTTTTATGAATTGGCCTCTCGTTAATCTTGGCTATTGATTTCCGCTCTCAGCATGAACGGTTCGCGGAGCATGCTAAGTTGGCCCTTAGCCCTGTACTCCCGCAGGATATTGAAACACATGCCTACGGGTGAAGGGCCAGTCTCAGTCTCTTCCAGAAGGCCTCGTGCCATCCGCTCCAATCAATAACATAGCCAAGACTTAAAAACCGGCAAATATACCAACTTTCAAAATTTGCACACTTTTTCCACTAAATGACGTTTTTCTGCAAAATGTTAATGTGTAATGATGTATAATTTTTTATAATAGAGTAAAATAAGGCATTTATTTCAAATAGCTTTAAATTAGAAATGGTTATAATATGTATAACTCACTGATTTCTGCGGCGCGGTGAGTGGAGCGGAATCAGTTAAAGGGGAATAAACAATGTCTATAAATAACCTTAACTCAGAGCGGATTTCAACCAGGGAAGATTATAAAAAGGCAAAATATGATGCGCTGGAAGTGAATAAGTCGGAGGAAAAAAAGGTACAGGAACAGGACGAGAATCAAGCAGTCGATCGGAAAAAAGGACGAGTAAGAATCCGTCTGATCCCTATTTGGCTGCGTCTTATTCTTTTGGCTGTATTTATTTTTGTGAGTCTAATGATAGGGGCTGTTGTTGGTTACAGCGGACTTGGGGGCGGAAAGGTTTCCGATGTATTTAAAGTATCCACTTGGACATATATCCGCGATTTGGTGGAAAAGAAATAAGTGCAGCCGTGCGTTTGGTTGAAGGGGAGGTGTTAAAATGCCTTCCCTTTTGCGTGTACTTAATAGTACAATAGGATATAATACTTGTTATTAGGAGGAGGTACTAAAAATGCTAGATATTAATCAGATTAAAGAAATTATTCCACACCGTTACCCTTTCCTGTTGGTGGATCGGATATTGGAAGTGGAAGAGGGTAAACGTGCAGTTGGTATAAAAAATGTTTCCGCCAATGAAGAATTTTTCAATGGGCATTTTCCAGAATACCCGGTTATGCCAGGCGTATTAATAGTGGAGGCACTAGCACAAGTTGGGGCAGTGGCTGTACTGAAAAAGGAAGAAAATCGCGGCCGTCTGGCTTTCTTTGCCGGAATTGACAATTGCCGTTTTAAACGTCAAGTGAAACCCGGTGACCAGCTGCGGTTGGAAGTAGAGATGGTCAGGGTACGCGGACCGATAGGAAAAGGAAAAGCTGTTGCTACAGTAGACGGCGAGATTGCTTGTGAAGCAGAAATTACATTTGCCTTAGGGGATCAAAAGTAATAGAAGAAGGGACAGACTGGCGGTCTGTCCCTTCTTCCGTTTTAGTATTTGCTATGGATCTTTAGTTTCGGTTTACTTTTCATTTTTTCCTTGAATTCATTTAACAAGTCTTGCCCTTCAAACCCTTTTTGAACGAGGTTTTCAAGTAACAGTTCAGAATAATCGCTTTTGTTTCGTCTCAGATGCCCCTCAAACAATACACTAATTTGTTTCTCGAATTTTAATAGCGTGCAAATTTTGGTTTGAAAAAAAGCGGGAGCATTTTCTTTTTTCGTAATGACAGCTTCAATGATGACTTCTCGATTTTCATCATAAATTTTTTTGAAATATTCATATAGGGAAAGATCAGTATAAGCTTCCATCAGCCAGGTGGAGTGTTCGTCTTCCTTATTGAGAATCAGGCCGCCAACTAGTGGGACCTCAACTGAATTGTCATCTTCTACAACTTCTAATGAGTACAATTTAAATGTCTTCATCCCCGAACCTCCTGTTATTTTTCCTAATTATAACATACGCCTTTAAGAAGAAAATGTCGAAAAAAATTGGCTGGAATGGCGAAAAGCAATTTTAGTCGAAATGAGTCCAAGCAAAAGTGACAAAAACCACTTCGAAAAACCGTCTTTCTCTCATATCCCCCCGACGAAAATGACCTTTTCGCTGTTTTACAAGGAAATGGTGCGAGGCTAAGATGAAATCATCAAACGGAAAGGAAGATGTACGATGATCAATCAAGTGATACTTGTTGGCCGATTGACTAGAAATCCGGAAATGAGTTCTACACCACAAGGAACCCCTTTTGCCCAAATTACTTTAGCCGTTAATCGCAGTTTTCGCAACCATAATGGAGAGATTGAGGCAGATTTTGTGCATTGTATTCTTTGGCGAAAGGCTGCTGAAAATACTTGTAAATATTGCAGGAAAGGATCGGTGCTTGGAATTACAGGAAGACTGCAGACACGAAATTATGAAAGCAGGGAGGGCAAACGAACGTATATCACGGAGGTTGTTGCCGAGTCAGTTCGTTTCCTTAGTTCAAGGCCTCAAAGTGTAAGCACTGAAGAAAAGAAAGAGGAGAGTGTTTCAGTTGGAGTCTAGCGAGGAAAACAATCAGGGATTGGAGCAGATGCTTGAGAGCCTGATTAAAATGGTGGGCAAGACCAATCAAAAAATGGATAACCTGCAAACACGAGTTACTCAGCTGGAATGGCTTATAAAAGAGCAGCTGAGGCCTGGAGATAGGAGCCGCATAAAAATCTGCCATGGAATATTGAATGAGAGACGCGGGAACTTACTGAAAGACCTTTAAGCTTTTTGTAGAACTTTGGATGGGCCCCAAAAAAAATCTCCCCATGTTATTTCTTTTCTCCGAAAGGTTTCCTCCGATAGAGAAATTCAAGTAACTCTACGAATTAGATCCTCATTATTCCAATTCCGGCCCTAGGCTGGAATTTTTTGTTGATAGGAAAGAAACCTTTCCTATCAAACTTAAGTGAACAAGGAATTTTACATCTTATCCTTGTGGTGCTTATTTACTTTTATTAATCCTGCAATCGCATCTGCAAAAAATGCCCTCCGTTTTGGAGGCATTAAATAGAGTTCCACCAATGCCTTTTTTAAAGCAGGTTCTGTTTGAAGCATCTGCTGAATGAGTGTAAAGTCAGGATCGTCTTGACTTTCTTTTGCAATGAAACCGGGAGCGGCTGATATGTGTTCATGTGGGCGTAGCTCTTGTATTAAATAATCCTTCTCCACCTTGAATACTTGGGCAAACCGTAACAGTGTTTGGTAATCAGGGATACTTTTCCCTCTTTCATACCGGCTAATTGTCGAGTGATGCATATTCATCAAATTTGCTAATGTTTCCTGTGACCAATTTTGCTTATCGCGAAGCATACGTAGTTTTTTCGCAATTGACATTCCTTTCACCGCCATAATACAAGTCCTGTTTTAACCTTAGCGAGAAAAATGAAGGTAAAGTTCAATTGTGCTTATTGTGCACAAACTTTAATTTGAAATTTGTGCACAAACGGCTAAATATTAAGGTTTATGAACTGGACTTGAAAAGGAAATGAAAAGCTTTCGTCGAATAATATGCAATATTGTAAAACTATGTCGAATGTGGAGGAAAGTATTTACATGAAGAATAAAAAATTAATATTTATTGGAGAGATGTCTAAAAAATCAGGATTGAAAATATTAAGGAAACCAAAATTTTCTGATGCGGTTTTACTCTCACACCAGTCACCTCAACTAATGAGTAACTCTCCTTATCAAACTATTCACCTTTGTGAAGAAGGTCACAATTCAATTTATTTATGTGACCGAGACATTCAAATTATTTGTTTCCCAAAGTCCATACAAATTATACAAGAAAATCGAGAGCTAACGGAAGAGGAGGTCTATGATGCTGTTACGAATTTTGTCCTAATGGAAGGAAAGAAGGTAACTTTCTTAGGCAGATTCCCTCATGAAAATGTAATTCGAAATAACTCGAAAAAGATATTAAAAACGTGTTCATCAAGAAAAATGACATAAATAAATTCCATGTTCATGACGGTTTCCCCCCTTATAAGACAAATTGTGATACTCTTTTAATGTTTTTGTAACATAACTGGTACATTCGTCTGTTATAACTATGCTATAAGGAGGGAAGCATATGCAATTGACAAAAAAGCGTATAATTCTCATGATATTTACAATCTTGTTGAGCGCATCCGGTTCAATGAGTGCCTATGCGCAAACAAGCAGTGATGCCTTACATAATGTTCAGCAGCAGCTAGAGCAGCAGCAAAGCATTGTAGACCAAAAGGAACAGGAAAAACAATCCGTTAATAATGAAATAGAAAGTATACAACAAGAATTGCAATCAATTAATAGCTATATTACTAGTAATCAACAGGAAATGGCAGCCACCCAGAAGAAAATGGATGCCACACAACAGTTGATTGAAAAAAAGAAAGAGGAGATTGTTGACCGCGAAGACAAGATCCTGGCCCGTAAGGAAGTTATGAAGAAAAGGGCGATTGCACTTCAGCAAAATGACAATGTTAGTCTTTTTATCAGTATTATGTTTGATTCTAAAAGCATCTCTGATTTTATTCAGCGTGCCAGCGCGGCTTCTGCCATAATGGACGCTGATACTAATATTTTAACGGAACAGAAAAATGATCTTCAGAAAATTCAGGATGATAAAAAAGTAATTGATCATCAGGAACAAATTTTAGAAGATCAGCAAAAGGTATTAGCCAGCAAGCAAGAGGAGCTCGCCCAAAACCTGCTAAAAAGAAAGCAGGCTATGGCGGATATGCAAAATAAATATAATCAAATTGTCAAAGAGCAAGCCCTTGCTCAACAACAGAAAGCTGGTATTGAATCTCAGTTGAAGGATATTCAAGCTAGAGTTGCTCAAGAAGAAGCGGCAGCAAGAGCAGCACAAGCAACGTCCTCTGCGGAACAGACTTCCACGGATGCAGACGTTAGCGGGCAAGAGTTGTATGTTACAGCAACTGCCTATACGCCATATGATTCGGGCCACATAACAAAATTAGGCTATGATATTGGAGCCAATCCGAATATGAAATTGATTGCGGTTGACCCATCTGTTATTCCGCTTGGAAAACGAGTTTGGGTTGAAGGCTACGGCGTTGCGATTGCTGGTGACACTGGTGGAGCAATCATTGGAAACCGAATTGACGTCCTAGTTCCAACCAAAGGTCAGGCAGCAGCTTGGGGAAGAAAAGTCGTAAAAGTAGTAATACTAAATTAGAATAAAATCTAATAAATTTTAATTGAGATTGGCCCCGGAAATCCCGGGGCCATTTTTCATATCAAAACAAAAACACAAAAAGGGAACGTTTGCTATAAGAAAATTATAGAACAAACATTCCCTTTCGTATAACGAATAGTTAACTCTTTAATGAATAATATCACTGGATAGTTAAATAGCAGCTGCCCGCCAACTGTCCACCCCAGGTGGACAAAATAGCTGAATTGTCCACGAGCGGTGCCTGACACCAACCCTTTTTTATCCTAAGAAAACCAGGTCTTTGAGTTCGTCGGTGGATAGTTCGGTGATCCAGTTTTCGCTTTGGATGATTTGGTCGTTGAGAAATTGCTTTTTTTCCAGCATGGCGTCGATTTTTTCTTCGAGTGTGCCGGTGCAAATGAGTTTGTGCACGTGGACGAAGCGAGATTGGCCGATACGGTAGGCCCGGTCGGTAGCTTGGTTTTCGACGGCTGGATTCCACCAGCGGTCGTAATGAATGACGTGATTGGCAGCGGTCAAGTTCAATCCTGTTCCTCCTGCTTTTAGGGACAGCAGAAATACCGGAAATTCTCCGTTTTGGAATCGCTCAATCATACTGTCGCGCTGCGTCTTCGAAACACTGCCATTCAGAAATGGTACATCTACCCCGAATTTCTTTTTCATCACACTCCGGATCATTTCGCCCATTTCAATGTATTGTGTAAAAATTAAACAACTTTCTCCTTGCTCTAACACTGCTTCTATAAGCTCAATCAGTTTTTCCAGCTTATTTGATCGTTCAAGCAGCTGTCGGCCAGCTGCTTTTTCCTTTAAGTAAAGGGCAGGGTGGTTGCATAGCTGCTTTAATCTGCTGAGCATTTGCAAAATCAACCCCTTGCGCTCGAATCCTGTCAGTTTTTCAATTTCGGCAAATGTATCATGAATCAACTGTTCATATAATGATGCCTGTTCAGTTGTCAGCGGACAGTATTCTTTTTGTTCTTGCTTGTCTGGAAGATTGAGAGCAACTTCTTCGTCCTTTTTCGTACGTCGAAGCAGGAAGGGGCGAATTAGCGACTGCAGCTGCTGAATTTTTTCCTTTTTTTCATCTTTTTCAATTGGAATAATGAACCGTTTTTGAAATTGACCTAAGCTTCCAAGGTAGCCGTGATTGGTAAAATCAAAAATTGACCACAGTTCAGATAGGCGGTTCTCCATTGGCGTCCCGGTCAAGGCAATATGGTGGCGGCCGTGCAGTCTGCGGACAGCCTTGGATTGCTTGGTCTGAGCATTTTTAATGTTTTGCGCTTCATCAATAGCAATCGAACTCCATAACACAGACTCAAATTCCTCAGAATCCAAATGGCTAAGGCCATAGGATGTGAGAACCACGTCTGCTGCCTGAACTTGATCAGTAAAAGCTTCTCCTTTTTGACGGTTAGAACCGTAATGTAAATACACCTTCAACTTCGGAGCAAACCGCTCGAGCTCCTTCTGCCAGTTTCCCAGCACGGAGGTCGGGCAAATTATCAACGCAGCCTTGATCGGCGGTTTCGCCGGAGGCGCAACTTCCGATTTTCTCCCGCGGGAAGTTTTGGTGTTAGGCACCACAGACGACTTAAGGTTTTCTGCTTGTTCAGCTTCAGGTGCCGCAGACAAACCTCGACTAGGGGTGTCAGGTATCGGTTCCTTTTCTCTAACTGTAAGAAGATAAGAGATCAGCTGGACTGTTTTGCCGAGCCCCATGTCATCAGCCAGTACAGCGCCGAAGCCGTACTGCCTTAGAAACCAGAGCCAGCTCATGCCAAGCTGCTGATAAGGGCGCAGCTCACCATTCAGCTCGGAAGGCAGGTCAGACAATGGGATTTCATGCACTTCGGAAAGCTGTTTCACCATTTTCCGCCATTGCTGGTTCAGTTCAATTTGGATTTTTGCAAAGGCCTTCGTATTTTCCAGCTCATCTTCTGCCGCATCGGAAGAGTCGAATAACTCTTGCTCGAGCAAGTCACGGACATGTAAGCCTTCCTTCTCTGCCCGCTTCATTAAATCTTGAATTTGCCGGATAAATTGGGGATCGAGCTTGACCCAGCGGCCACGTACGTAAACAAGCCGCCTCTTTTCCTCAACCAACTTCCTGAATTCATCCTCGGCAAGATCAACACCATTCATGGAAAAACGCCAGTTAAAATCCAGCATGGCCTCCAGTCCAACAAACGATGGCCGATGGCTCGAAGTACCTTTCAGTGATGCTTTAACCTTTAGGTTGGCATTTTTCATCGCCTGCCACCAGGAAGGGAGGAGGATTTCTACATCAAGTGCTACCAAAGTTTCACTAGCTTCGGTTAAAAACAGCCACGCTTCTTCCTCAGAAAGTTCCGATTTTAAGGCCAAACCGTCTGTATGGTCGTCATCAAGCCAAGGAATTAAACGAACCCAGCGGACTTCTTCACGATCTACTTTATCTAAAAAAGGCCGCCATTTAGCAGGAATGTGTTTTACATCTTCCACATCATACAGGTCGTCGGGATTTTTTTTCCCTCTCAAAAAAACCTCTAGCGACCAGTCTCCTTCGCCATCTTCCGGCTCATCCAGCCGCAGCCCTATCGTGAATGGTATTTCGCTTTCTTTGATTCCTACCCATTCGAGCCAGCTATCCTCGTCGAAATAGCGAGCCAATTCACTTCCGGAAATATTTTGTTTTTTCAATAAGTCGAGTTTTGGCCCAAAGAGTTCCTTCATTGCCGTATTCCTCGTTAAATAGCTATCAAGAGCACAATTGTACAAATCAGAAAGATATTCTTTCGCTTTAAGGCTGCCATCGGGGGTTCCATCCACGTCTTGCTCCCAAAAGGAAGAGTCAAATTCCTGTTTTACCCGCTCTGGGAGCTTCCAATGAAAGTGATCATTCTCCCATGCCGAAAAGTCCGGCAGCCAGTCTTTTTCCACAATCCCTTCAAATAGCGAATCTGCAGCAGCCAAACAGATTTCTGCCTGCTCATTCCAATCCCAATCAATAAAACGGTTAAAGGACTCCTTGGCAAAAAGCGAGACAAGCTGCCAGCCGTTTACGGCCACCCCCTCAATCCCATTTGCCGTTTCACTTTCGAGAATAGTACCAAAAAAACTCTCCTCATGATTACTGAATACAAGATCTTTCCAAGCGGCGGGATGAAGGTCAGTGCCGTAAATATCCTGAGCGCTAAGCAGAAAACGGCCATCCGCTATTTTAGTTGTCATTAATTTCAAGTATCTAGTTTTAAGCATATTGTTGCGCGCTCCTTTAATTTGAGGTGCGAGTAAATAAACATAATATGTAATTGATTATTTTTTATGATAGTAGGAAATGTTCACCTTTCTAAAAGATTGGCACCCAGTGTAGGGAAGCAGCATGAAAACTTCATGCGGTCAAAAACCAGGCGAGCAACCCAATCCTATCCCATGAAACATTCATTCGAACGAAAACCTAATAGAAATGGATTAAATGATCCACATAGTTACCTAATTCTCAGTAGCCTGTTCTTAAATCCACTAAAAAACCCAAAATTGTCCACCCCACATGGACAAAAACGGTAAAATGTCCACGAGCGGTGCCTGACACTATTAAAGTGACACCACTAAAGTGACACCATTAAAGATTAAATGAGCTTGCTTCTCTGGCATTCTTCTTGGAAGGCTCTTAGGCGTTTGGTGCGTTCGAGAAGTTCTGTCATGAAGTAGTCCCAGTCATCGTTTCGTTTTAGTTTTTTGTAGAGGGTGCGGAGTTTTTTGAGGTGACGGACGGCCATGCGATAGCTGGCGCGATTTTTTTGGTCAATTTCACGTTGGGCAGTCTGGTGGAGCATGCCCAATAGTACTTCTGGCCGATCCTTCTCAATAATTTTCACGCGCTCCTTTGGCAAATCATAATAGTTGAAGCCGACAAATGCCTGAAGTTCACCCCAGCGATCGTATTGGCCGCGCTCAAACAGAAAATATTCATAGTCTGTAAAGCTGTAAGGCAGTGTTGCAAGCAGTGCCCGCTCGTACAAGTCCAAACGATTATTGTTCGCACAAAACGGCGTCATCGCCCGCAGCAAATCCCTTGTAAAAACAGCGCAACTACGGTATTCGTCCAAGGCTTCCAAATAACGTCTAGCCTTTTGGAGAAACAAATCAATCAAAGGCTGCACCCGTTTCCACGCCTTTAACCCGGATAAATATTCAACCCAATAGGACAAATACGGCACACTAAATTCATCTACCATACTGTCAATCAATTTCAAAGCCCGCTCATCATCCTGGAGTAAAAAATATAAATGAATCTCGGCAACCATCAACGGAACAGGGTTTTTTCCTTCCTCTAGCACGCGGAACTGGTTGCGAACCAAGGAAATCTCTTCCTCCAACCAATCCTTTTTTCTAAAAAGTTCACGCCACAGCAACCGGTACAAATAAATCCGTTCATACTCTAGGGCTGCGGTACACGTCAGCAGTACAAGGACATCGACCTTCAACTTGACAATAAATTCATCAAAAGCAAAAGGCATAGCCTGGACGCTGATTTTTCGCGTCAAATCCTCCGCATCCTGCATCATATTATGAAACAAATGAAGATACGCGCGATTCACCGCCTCCTCATCATGGCCCAGCTGTTCACTCAATTCGGCCAGTTTGCGAAAAGAAACAACTGTACTGACCAGCTCATACAACAGTCTCCATTCTTGCTCAACAGGTGCGCTTGCCCGAATTCGCCGCTGATAAATTCCGAAAAGTTCCGGCACAACAAATGGGCTGGTGTATTTTTTCGAAGTTAAAAGTGTTTCAAAGCCCAACTCAAACGTTTCCACCCACCGCTCGTAATTAGGAGCCAGCACTCCATTGTTTTTAATCAAATCCTTTGCCCGCTGCAGACCCCAGCTGGCTGCAGACCTCTGCTCGCGAACCGGCTCCCGCCACTCGGATACCCAATCCGTCACACTGCCAATCCGCGCATAAGCACTGAAAAATACGGCTAATTGGTGCCGGCACAATCCCTCTCCAGGGCAGGTGCAATCACTTGCAGCCAAAAAGGTCGTCTCCAGCTTCACTTTTGCTGGCATGACGTCCTGCACAGTGGCGGTAATTGTACCTTCCGCTATCTGAAGTTGCGTTACCATATTCTGACGGTATAACACCAATCCTTTTTGCACCAGCTTTGCATCCTCAACTACATTGGAATACAGATAATCCTTTAATTCATCGGCAAGGCCCTGTATTTGCTCCCGTTCTACCATCGACTCCAAGGCCACGGCCCCCTTTAATCGAAAAATAACATATTCCTTTATTATACCCAATATTTCAATAATCGAGGAGTGTAAATCATTTATCCTGATGTTTATGTCTTTGAAGGTAGTCCATATTATGAGGAAAGGGAGAAGATTGTTTCTGAAGATTTCTGGAGAAATCCTTATACAGGAAGCATCCGAAAGCAGCGTGCTTATTGTGGAAGTTTCAACGGAACATCACTATAAGCTAAAAGCCAGCCTCCAATCTAATGAGAAGGCTGGCTTCATTCCTTTAATAAAACCGCTTAATGCTGTCGAAATGGGTAGTGTAGTATGGGCTGTCTAAGTGAGAGATCATAATCCCGTGTTTTTCGTCGGCGTGGATGAATTGATTGTTGCCGAGGTAAATGCCCATATGTGAAATTCCCTTTTTATATGTATCTTTGAAAAAGACGATATCACCGGCAATGGGTTTATCAACGTAATAGGTTCGATTGTAATAGCCGTCTGCAGAGTAGCGGCCAATTTTCTTCCCGGCCTGATTGGCCACATAATAAATAAATCCGCTACAGTCAAAGCCGCTTAAATCACTGCCCCCCCATATATAGGGAACACCAATTAAGTTATTCGCTACTTTTACCATTTGTGTGGCAAAATCGAGTGGTGACGTAGTGGATGTTCCTGAAGCGGAGACGGATGAACCAGCAGGAATTCCAGAAGTTGTCGGGCTCGTTGTCGTTTGAGCTGGAACCTTTAATGTTTGTCCAACATAAATTGCATCGGAAGTTAGATTATTAAGGGACCTTAAATTTTGGACAGTTGTTTGATATGTTATGGCGATGCTGCCAAGTGTATCGCCGCTTTTCACTATGTATTCAGTTACGGAACCAACTGGAGCTGGATGCGGCTTCGTTGGTGCCGCAGATGTCTGTTTTATTGGGATCGAAGCAGGTGGCGTCTGCGCTTGTGTAGGTGTCTTAGCAGCAGGATGGGTATAAACCTTTAGCTTCTGTCCGATATAAATCGTATCAGATGAAAGATTGTTCAGTGACTTCAACTGTTGGACTGTCATTCCATATGGGACCGCAATTTTGCTTAAACAATCATTGCTTTTAACTGTATAAATGCTGGTTGATGCTGTAGTTTTTTGTTGTGTGGGGGCGGGCGAAGCCGCCTTTTTCTCTATGTTTGGATTAGGCGTAGTGACGCTGACAGTTTGACCTGGAGCAGACACCTTTAATACTTGGCCGGCATAAATCATCGTGCTCTTAAGATTGTTCCATTGCTGAAGCTCGCCCACAGTAACCCCGTAGCGGTTGGCAATTTTGATAAGCGCATCGCCCTTCACGACGGTATAGTTTGTTTGCTGTACTTTCTGCACTGAAACAGCAGAATTAGAAATAGTAAGTGTTTGATTCTCATAGATGGAGTCAGACGGTAAATGGTTCAGAGTCTTGATCTCTTTGACACTAGTTTTAAATTTGGAGGCAATTTTCGATATAGTATCACCTTTTTGAACTTTATAGGTCGCGGCAAAAGCATTTCCAGCAAAGAAAGTTGAAAACAGAGCGGTTGTCGACATTGTACCAATGATGGTTTTCTTCATCTAGTAATCACCTCGAGTTCAGTATAATGAATTAATATTACCATAGTTTTCTAGAATCTTGGGGGAATTTTGTTAAAAAGTAGCGCTAAAACAACTTTAATATGAGATTATGGCGGGGAGTGAGTGGTAAAGGCAAAATCACAAAAATAGGTAGAAAGTTGTTTTAAATATAAAACGTTTAGGGGGGAGTGATGGAAATATAAGTATTCCAAATAACTAGAAGGGGGAGAAAAGTAGGGGTACGGTGTTATTTTGATATTAGGCAGCAACCTATTATTATCTTTGATCTTATTACCTTTCCAATATTCCTATATAGAGGAATTAAAAGATAGAGCCCGGAAAAATGAAAAGAAAGGACTAAGCCAATAGGAGATGTATGACAAGATGGGCTTTGAGGAGCAAGAATTAAATTTTCACGCTCAAGGCAGCATATTGTTTATTGGAGCCAACATGCCTGCCACGATGTTATACAATTGGAAACACAAAAAATAAAGATTTCTCTCCAACTGGCGGGTCCCTAAGAAGACAGAAGAGTATCCGCTCTGATGCGGGATAGGAAAGAAATTCTTCCCTATTGGCTAAAAACGGATCGCCGTTCACGTTTGGCATCCTTTTTCCTTCTTATTTCATTTTATCCAAAGTAACGTTAAAAATCAGACACAATACCACGATAAGTGGTAGGGATAGCAGGATGGCAATAATGGGCCTAGAATAATGGATTCGAATCATCATAAACATGATGATATCAAATAAAAAAGACCATCCAATGTTCCAGCCGTGATGATAGGTGATGGAGCCTAATTTGACTGAAACATACTCTAAAATCCCGAAGAGCAAAATGAAAAATGTAACATATAGGATCTTCCTGGATGTGCTCGAACGAAAAGGATAATGGGACAAAAAAACCCACGTGGACAAAGGCATTCCAATCATGATCAATAACAGCATCGGTATGATACAATACTTCAGACCGTTTGGCTCCATTTGCCACAGTTGGTATTTATAACAGAGAACCTCATATAAAGTATTGGCAAGTGCTGCGAACAGCATAGAAGGATAATATTTTTTCCAGTCCCGGTCACCATATTTTGCGGAAATGATGATCCAAAATATTGAGTAAACAATGGCAATCACATCTTATCACCTACTTTACAAATATTTTTCCAATAATAGTAAAAAATAAACAACCAATTTGGCGTTGTTTAGTCCTTTTTATCTAAATGTAAAGTAGAATAGGGAAAATCCGAAATCTTACGGCATGCCCTTGATAAAAATAGCCCTAGAATTTATGAGTTTTAATATACTCTTGTAAATTTTATATGCTCTTCTTTTACCATGTTAATGAACCTCTCCTTTTCCTCCTCCATACTGATGATCATTTTGATATTTTTCTCGCTGTTCAAGAATCGCTTTACCTTCCTATTTTGAAAAATGATATATTCATATCTATAGTCTTTTTCCAATGATGCAAACCAGGGCTCTTCTTTTAGTCTCATAATATGTTTTTGGAATCTAGCTTCAGATCTAGCTCCAGGTAGGAAATGTCCAATCACTTCGCCTGCAAGATCCAACAGTAAATCTATAATGAAGCCGCTAATGTTTACCACCCCTTTGGTCATTTTCAGTATAGTAAATAATAGTATTTTGAAAAAATCAACTAATAATTGTTATTATGTTACAAAATTCTTAAGACACATATAAAAAAGCATCGGTTTTTAGCCCGATGCTTAGATTTAGGGGTTAATTCAAATTGAATCGCTTAATCGTTTCCTTTAAGGCCTCTGCCTGCAGAACGATGTCATTTCCTAATTTGTTAACATCTTGAATGATAGTTGTTTGCTCCTCGGCAGCAGATGCTACTTCTAAAGCGCTTGTGGAAGCCTCTTGTGCTATTGTCGTCACTTCCTGTGATTGACCTGCTGTTTGTCCAATATGACGGAATTGCTGTTCAACAAGAGTGCCAATGTATTTTACAGCTTGAACGACTTCATCGATTGAATGCCCCATCCTATGAATGGCTTGGTTGGTTTCACTGCCTTTATTGGCTTCTTCGTTTGCCAATCTAACTTGTTTGGTAATTTGGTTCACGACATTCGTAACTTCTTTTTGAATATTTTGGATCAGGGTAGAAATTCCTTCCACGGCATGGGCACTTTGATCTGCCAGTTTTCGTACTTCTTCAGCCACGACAGCAAATCCTTTTCCATGCTCGCCAGCTCGGGCAGCTTCAATTGATGCATTTAAGGCTAATAAATTGGTTTGACCTGCAATTTCTCCAACAAATGAAATAATATTCTCTACCTCATTTGCATGACTTTCCAAGCGTTTGACAGATTCCAGTGATTCTTCACTGCTATGTTTCATTTCTTGTACATCATTTACAAGCGAGTGAATAATTTGTTTACTGTTATTTAAGGTATCTACCATTTCTCTGGATAAATTTTCTGATGTGCGCGCTTTGTCCTGAACTTCATTAGCCATGTGCAATACATCTTCTACAGACTGAGCTGTTGCTTGCATAGCAGCAGCAGAAGTTTCCACCCCGTTTGAAATGTAAGAAATTGTTTGTGAAATAGTTTGGGAATGTTCAACTGCCAGATTGGATGCGGCTGTCATCTGAACAACTTTTTCTTTCGTGCTTTCAAAGTTGGTATCAATATTGAGGGCAATATCTCGAATACTCTGCAGCATTTCGTTAAATGCTAAACTAAGTGAGCGGATTTCATCATCAATTAAAGGAACAGGTGCATCTTCTCCAATTTCTCCATTTGCAGCCTTACCTACAGCCGACTCTAATAACTTTAGTGGCTTCGTTATAAACCGTGTAGCAGTGAAGTAAGCCAGTACTCCAGACCAAAAAATCCCTAAAACTAACGTGAGTATAGTAAAAACATTTTGATTAAATAGACCTGAAACAAAACCATAGACATAATAAATAAAAAAGGCGCTTGTCGAATAGGTAATAATAGCAAGTATTGTCGTAAACATAGCAAGCCTTTTATTTAAACCGAACTTATACTTCTTTTTTTCTCTCACGATGCCATCCCCCTGGAAATATTATTTTAAACCTATAATTAAGTTTTAAAGTATTATTCAGAAAAAAATAGAAGATTGTAGGGAAATAATACTATAAAATATTCTACCGAATTATAAGGAGGTTTTTGAAAATGACTTATTGGCAAATAAACCAACACATGTCTATGAAATCGCTTCAGAAATCCTCCACTTACTTAAAGTTATCGGTTCATTTGAAATAGAGTTTAAAAAAACTTCTTTCCATCTAAAACTTATTAAATGAGAGAAAGTGAATTTAATAACACTGTTGCTTATTATTTGGCGGTGGGAGGCTCCTTGCCTATGCCGTTTTAAAATTATGTAAAAATAAAATAAATTTTCCAATTTATTGGTGTAATCTTCTATAACCAGTGGTATAATCTTCCTGTTTTTACATTTACATAAAGGGGGGTTATGTATGACATGGTTCACAAAATGGGCCTTACGGAATAGGGCTGCTCTTGTTTTTTCCGTAGTGGCTTTTATTATTTTCGGTATTTTTAGTTATACCAGTATCCCGATGGAACTTATGCCGTCCGCAAATCAGCCGTATATCACCATTTCGACAGTTGGTAACGGTATGGATGCAGTCAGTATGGATGAACAGGTCACACAGCCGATCGAAAAGGCATTAACCGGCATTAAAGGGAAGCGAAACGTAATAGCTGAAACGGGAAATAATTTTTCCCAGATGACGGTAACATTTGAATCTGACACAAATCTGAAAGATGCGAAGCAGCAAATTCAAGAAAACATCGCAACCGTCAATCTGCCAGAGGGCGTGACGAAGCCTTACGTGGTGTTGCTCAATACTGCACAGATCCCTGTAGTGGAGATGGGACTGTCTTTTAAAAACGAAATAGGAAACAAGGAATTGAATCTTGTAGAAAACGAGATTCTGCCGATGATTAAAGACGTCAAGGGTGTTGGCAATGTCATGACCTATGGCGGACAAAATCAGCAGGTCCTCATTAAAACAGACCCGGCAAAGCTCGCTGCCGCCCATATCTCTCTTGAAAAATTATATACCATTCTCCAAGGGAAAAATGCATCCGTTGCGGTAGGAGAACAAACCTTGGATCAACAAGAAACAAGCATTATCGTGACTGGAAAAATCACGAGTCTTGACGATGTGAAGAATCTTCAGCTAAACGCAGGCACCAAGCTGAAGGATGTCGCTGACGTGTCTATGGAGAAAGACACAAAGAGTATTACACATATGAATGGTAAGAATTTCATCGAAATTATTGCCCAAAAGGACTCAACCAGTAATGCTGTAACGGTCGGTAAACAAGTGGCAGATGTAGCTAAGAAGATTAACCATGATTATAAAGGAGTACTGAATGCCACTGTATTCATCAATATGGCGGATACTGTGCTTGATTCCATTAATTCTATGACTAGGGAAGTATTGACAGGAGCCTTGTTTGCCACCTTGATCATCTGGCTGTTCCTAAGAAGCTTCCGCATGACGCTCATTACGATTGTTAGTATCCCGCTCTCGCTTTGCATCACATTGATTCTGCTTTCTTTCTTCGGTGTAACGCTGAACATTTTAACCCTTGGCGGAATCGCGGTATCGGTCGGGCGGCTCGTGGATGACAGCATTGTGGTTGTCGAGAACATTTATCGGAGAAAGCAGGGGAATGAACTGACGCCTGCCTTTATTGTGGAAGCGGTGAAAGAAGTGGCGGCTGCCATTACGTCATCCACTCTTACAACAGTAGCAGTGTTTCTTCCTATGACACTTGCATCTGGAAGTTTAAGGGATTTAATCGCGCCTTTTGCGATTACGATTACTTGCTCATTGCTTTCATCCTTGCTGGTTTCACTAACCGTCGTTCCAATGCTCAGCGGACGTATGATGAAGAAAGTGCAAACCAAGGAGCACAAGAAAGGATCGTTCTATCCGTCTGTTCTTCGCTGGTCTCTGAACCATAAATGGCTTCCGATAGTCTTATCGATTGTGGTGGTGGTCGGCGCAATTGGCCTGTTTGCCACCATGCCAAAAGGTTCAGTGGACCAAAAAGACAGCGCCTTTTTATCTGTTATGCTGAGCTATCAAGATGGCACTCAGTTTGAGGATATCAAAAATGGACTGACAAGAATGGAAACCATTCTTGCAAAAGAAGACGGGGTTAAAAGTAACATTGTCCAAGTTGGAAATAATGCCGATGCAGCTCAATTCGGAGAACTTCAAGACGACAATCAAGTCCAGTTCTTTGTTTTTCTGAAGGATGGCGCGGATTCGGCTAAAATTGTTCAGCATTTGCGCAAGGAAAAGAACCAATTTCCAGGCGCGGAATTAACGGCCAATACGGCAGGCCTCATGGGTGAGAATAAAACAACCGTATCGGTTGATGTTACTGGAAAAAATGAGGACGATATTAAAAAGGCCGCCGATAAAATCAAAAAGAAATTCCAGCGCATTGCCGGCGTTCAAAAAGTAGAAACAAATGATGAAAATCGAAAGCCAACCGTAACCATCACCGTGGATCCTACTGTCTCAAACGCACAGGAAATTGCACAAACCATTCATAGTATGATTGAGCCGGCAGTGATTGGAAGTGTGAAAATTGACGGCCGGACCACCATGGTCAAACTCGGGGCGCTCAAAGAAATCAACACGGCAGACGATTTAAAGAAGCTTCAAATCATGACCGCGAGCGGACCAGTGTTATTGTCGAGCATCGCCAAAGTGGAGGAGTCAAAACAGCCAGGCACCATTTATTCCAAAGACGGTTATCATTACCTTCAGGTCAGTGCCGATGTAGATCCGAACAAAATGGTAGATGTGGCGGGACAAATCCAGAAACAATTAACAGTCTGGAACAATAACAGCACATTCGGTAAAGACACAAGCGCTGAAATCACCGGCTCCTCCATGCAGTCGTCTGATGACTTAAAAGAGCTTGGGAAACTTGCCTTGTTTTCCATCGGAATTGTGTTTATGATTCTGCTTATCACATTAAAATCATTCCGGGCAAGCTTTGCGATTTTATTATCTTTGCCGTTAGCAGCTATTGGTTCGCTTTTAGGGCTCGTAGTAACAAAATCAAGTATTAACATCTCCTCAGGAATCGGAATGCTGATGCTTGTGGGAATCGTTGTGACCAATGCGATCGTGCTGATCGATCGCATCCGTCATAACGAAGAGAATATGACGATCAGGGAAGCGATTATGGAAGCAGGCAAGGTAAGATTGCGCCCAATCTTGATGACGGCACTCGCCACCGTTTTTGCCATGGTTCCATTATTATTTGCCCACGAATCCGCCATGAGCATGAATATTGTTTCCAAAGGGCTAGCCGTGGTCGTTATTTTTGGATTGATTGTATCGACCTTACTGACCTTAATTGTCATTCCAACATTCTATGAGTTATTCCATTTCCGGAAAGCTAAAAAACAAGCCCGTAGTTTAGCAGATTCGGCAGTGGAGAATACCATCAGTAATTGATGAATATGCATTCGTTATGGATAAAGAGGGAAGCTGCAGCAGCAGCTTCTTTTTTTACCGATGGGAAAGCATAACTTTCCTATCAGGCATAAGTGCACGAAGGAATGCTTCGTGAGCATTAGCTTCGCAGTCGAAAGGGCGGTGCTTTTCGGTGAACTACGCCTCTGTCATCGCCCTAACGGGCTCGCCAGGGGGTGAGTTTTCTTTATCCATAACAAATTATTTTAATAAACCCATCTTTTCCTGCAAACACTAATGGAACCATTACCGTCGGAAGGAATGAGCATTTAAAAATGGAGCATGATACAAGGTTATCGACTGCAGAAATTTCACAACTATGGGCTTCTTATATACAAGATCGCTTCTCAAACTGTGTTTTGAAATATTTTCTAAGCAATGTGGAAGATGAAGAAATACGGCATGTTTTAGAGTATACATTGCATTGTGTACAATCCCGTATTCCTAAATTAACCGCTTTTTTTACTAAAGAGAATTTTCCCTTACCACAAGGTTTTTCGGAAGGGGAAGACGTAGATTTGAATGCCCCGCGCCTATTTAATGACACTTATTATTTACGTTTTTTATTGCGGGAAAGCAACTTGGGATTAAGTGCCTATGGTATGGCACTAGCTTTATCTGTTCGCTCCGATATCGTCCAATATTATACAGAATGCTTAATGGAATTGGCTGAAATTCATGCTAGAACAACTGAATTGTTATTGAAGAAAGGGATTTATGTGCGCACTCCAAGTATTCCGTTGCCTCAAGAAGTGGAATTTGTTAAAAAGAAAAGCTTTATAGGAGGATTACTAGGGGATAGGAGACCACTGACAGCAGCAGAGATCACCCATCTTTATTCTAATATTCAGAGAAATGCACTTGGTATGGCAACATTAGTCGGCTACAGTCAAGTTGCTAAAAATCATAAAGTAAAAGAATATTTTATAAGAGGGAGAGACATTGCAAAAAAGCATGTAGAAGTATTCAGTGGGAAATTAACAGACGAGCATTTGCCAGCACCGATGCCATGGGATACACAGATAACGGAATCAACAGCAGCCCCGTTTTCTGATAAGTTAATGATGTTTCAAGTGACAGCCTTAAATTCATATGGAATGGCTTATTATGGCACGAGTATGTCGATGAGCCCCAGAACGGACTTGGGTGCAGAGTATGGGCGGCTGATACTGGAGGTTGAACAATATGCTGCAGATGGAGCGAAAATCATGATCGAACATGGCTGGTTAGAGCAGCCGCCGATGGCAAGTGATTGAGACAAATTATCGAACCATTAGGATGAGGTGGTTAAATTGCAATTACTTCATGAATGAAAGAAATGCATTCGCCAAATCAAAGTAATAATTAGGTGAGAAGGGGGAAGAAGATCTGGCAAAATCTTTTCCATCTTTTGAGGACGTTACAAATGCACGAGAGAAATTAAAAAATATTTCTTTCGATTATTGGATTCACAATGACTTGTTTTCTTGGAGATGGTGGATCCTTTTACTTCTTTCCATTATTCCATGGTTGATATGGAGGAAACTAAAAGACAAACAACGATTAATGGAAATCTTATTTTACGGTATTCTCATTATGATTTCGGCCATTGTCTTGGATAATCTTGGGACAGATTTAATGTGGTGGGTATACCCGACCAAATTATTCCAAATGTTCCCTCCTTTAATTCCAGCTGACCTTGCACTGGTTCCATGCTTAATGATGGTAGTTTATCAGTGGACGAAAACATGGAAGGCCTTTTTGATCTATAATTTTCTACTATCTTTATTTATGGCGTATTTAGGTGAACCGTTTTTTATATGGTTGAAATTATATCAACTAATTCATTGGAAGCTTTTTTACTCTTTACTGTACTACAATATTAGCGGGACTCTTGCCAGATGGCTGGTTCTAAAAGTGAAGATTTAATTCTTGATTGATGAAAGTCTGGGTGTCTTTTGATGTTTGTCGTTGTTATTTTCTTTTATTTGCCAAAAATCGCCAAAAAAGTACTGAGTATGTCGGTATTTGATGATGAAAACCATTTTCTTGTATCCGCTCCCATTTGTTAAAATCAGTTTATTGACGCAGGTAAGGAGCGAATCAGATGAATACATATCTATATGAACTTATTGAAACTCTAAGAAAAAGAATGATTTCAGCCGGAATGTCAAAAGGGTTCACATCGGAGGAAACAATAAGTTTAAGTCAAGAACTAGATCTATTATTAAATCTGAGAATAAAGTGACCATAGAAAAGCGTTGTGCGATTTTAAAAGAAAACAAGCGGTTAGTTCTTTGGCAAAAGAGTAAAAAAATTTGTGTTTAGCATGAATATTGCCTTATACAAGACCATACTGTGTTGGATGGCTTTGTATAAGGCAATATTTGTTCGTTTCTACAAAGGGAACGAAAAAATAAATGATTCTTAAGTAAGGAAGCAGTACGTGCTTCTCTATACATTCCCGCCTCCGCCGATGTTTGGCTTGATATCCTGATCAAAAATGACGCCATCGACCATTTCAAAACTGTCATTAATATTATTTAAATTACAAGTAATCACATTCCCAAAGCCATACATACCCCCGACGTTTAAATTGTATTTTCTGTTGGCGTCCATACCATTAATCACTGATTCACCGACATTGACTGCTGAACTGGGCTGGGTGGAATTGACATTTAAAATACCTAAATTGATGACTGAGGGCACACTTTTTTCCTCCCATTCTTACCTTCTTGTCAGCTATTTTATGTTAGGATGGAAGCCTTGTGACGGATTTATTCTGTTGGCTTTAAATTTAGATATCAAAAAAAAGGTTCCTTTTAACGCTTTCTGGGAATCATGTATCCATTATGGACCGGAGCAAACCCGATCCGAGGATAATACTCCATTGCAATAGGAGATGCCAGCAATAGAAGCGATAGTTCTTCACCAATTTGTTCTTGTAAAATTCTCACCATTTCCTTTCCTATCCCCACTTTTTGAAACTCTTTATCAACCGCTAAGTCAGATAAATAGCAGCAATAACTGAAGTCCGTTAGTGCTCTGGCTATCCCAACAAGCTTTTGGTCCACCCATGCTGTGATCAGAATATCTGCATGATCAATCATTTTTTGCAGCCGTGGCAGATCATCAGCCGGACGTCTTATTCCCGACGCTTTAAAAATAATGGACATTTCTTCCGGTGTAATGGTTTCGTTGATTTTGTAAATTATATTTTCCATACAATTATTCCTCCAATAACCTCTAAGTTAATCGAATTTTACGAAATAATCTTCCAAATGGTAAGTACCAGAAACCCACTTTTTTATGGTACCAGTTTGATTGCATCACTTACTAAAAGCGGTGTGTCCATGTTCTAATATAAAAATATTCATCACTAAATTGGGGATAATATTAATGAGGTGATGAGTATGCAATCATTTATCAAGAATTTAGATATACATGCCCAAGGACTCTGGCTTGCTATTGTAATATCTTTGATATTGTTTATTTACGCACTTTTGATGCCTAAAAAGGAAATCAGTTGGAGAGATTTTTATATTACTTTTGGAATTATTGGTTTCTTTGCTTGGCTTTCCGATTCTGTATTTGGAAAAATGCTGGACATTGTTGATTTTGGAAATCCAAAAATCACGGGGATAGGAGAGTTTTTCAGCTACAGTTTGATTCCTTCATCACTCGCCGTCATTTATTTAAATTATTTTAAAAGGGAAAACAAATGGATTTTAGCGATTGTTTTCACGATCATTTCCACTCTAATTGAATGGGGAATGATCAAGGTAGGGTACATGAAGACACATGGCTGGGGCTTTTTCGTTTCAATCCCTTTTTATTTCGTTATTTTTCTTTTGATCCTCCCATTACACAAAAAAATAATCAAATGTAAATCCTAATTTTGTGAATGAAATCCTTGCTGATAAAAGGAAAAGATATAGATAAAGAAAGAATGTTTTTTGAGATAGGAGCTAAGGACCGCAATGGCGGTCTTTTTATTTTGTTTTGGTTAGGATCGTTTCGGCACATAAGGTGATAATTAACGGTTTCAATTTTATAATTATTTTTGATATTATAGGTATATAATTTTTAGTGACAGAATGGCAGTTATAGTATTCAGATCTGTCAAATTTAGCTGTCTTGTAAAAAGAAGGTGCATCTATGAGCGAATTCATCTCAAAAATTTATAGAACCAAAATTGGCATGGAATTACTATTAAAAACAGGTCTCATTGGGGTTGTTTATGTTGTATCAATGATCGTCCTAACGGTCCTGTTATTTAATAAAACGAATCAAATCTATCTAGAGATTGGCAGGCTGGATAATCTTAATGTGAATGTCCATTCCTTAATTCAAGCACTTGTGGACCAAGAAACCGGGCAGCGGGGCTACAATTTAACTGGAGAAAAGCAATTTCTGAAACCATATAATCAAGGAACAAAAATATATTCTGAACTTTCGGCTGAGATAAAATCGAATAGTCACAGCTATCCTTCGATTGCTGCTCCTCTTAATCAAATGATTGAAAAAGGGCTTTATTGGCATAATCATTACGGGGCGCAGCAAGTGAAATGGCAAGAACGAGGTACGAAAGTCACGAGTGCAAGCCTTAATGCGGGAAAAAATAGTTTTGATGATTTTCGAGCCAGTTCTAAAATAGCTATAGATAAAATTACCTCTTTAAAAGGAGAACAATTGCAACTGGTTTCTACTTTATCATTACGCTATCATCTTTTGCTGATCCTTACTTCTGTTTTACTTTTCAGTATTCTCATCTTGTGGATGTTAAGTGCCTTTAAAAAAATAGCAGAACCAATTCTCGAGGTTCGATTAGCGATCAAGGAGTTATCCAAGGGGAATTTTGATGTTCATTTACCATATGATAAAAAACATCTTAATGAAATATCGGACCTAGTTTCAAGTCTTACTGTCATGCGCTATCAACTTCAAAAAACGATCAATGATACAAAACAGCTTGCCGAAACAGATGCTTTAACAGGAATATACAATCGGGGTTATTTTGATCATAGATTAGATGAATTAATTTCCATTTTTTATAAATATGGAAAATCCTTTAGCTTGATCTTAATAGATATTGATCATTTTAAAATGTTTAATGATAAATTTGGTCATACAGAGGGAGATCGTGTCTTACGTCATGTAACAGATATCATTTCAGCGCAAATTCTTGAAACAGACGTTTTCGCTCGATACGGGGGAGAGGAATTTGCGATTTTAACGACCGTTCCAGATGCGGGCTCTTATGCAGAAAGATTGCGGAAATCGATCACTCTTACTCCTTTAGAGGATTATCATATTACCGCTAGTTTCGGTATCTGCGAATTCCAAAAAGGGGATGGTGCGAAGTCTTGTATTGATCGCGCCGATCAAGCGTTGTATATGGCCAAGAAAAATGGAAGAAACAGAGTGGAGTTTGGTTCATAGGCAAGAAAAGATACTCTTTTCATTAAAATAGTACCTGCAGGACTCAGCTGCCATTGCGGCAGCCTTTTTTATTTCAAGAACTAGAAGGAAGTTGAATGTGAAAAGTAGTCCCTTTTCCAACTTCACTCTGAACCACAATGATTCCATGATGTTCATGAACGGTTGTATATACTTGTGTTAGACCAAGACCTGTTCCATCTACTTTACTGGAAAAGAAAGGTGTTCCAAGCAACTGTAGTTTTTCTTCAGGTATACCCATTCCGGTGTCACTTATTTTTATATGGATCCACTCATCCTTAACAAAGTGCTCGATTCTTATTTTCCCTTTATTGTCCATCGCCTCAAGGGCATTCTTAATTAGATTGAAAAAGGCTTTTTGAAATAGGTTTCTCTTTCCAATAAACGCAGTAACTGATTCCTTTAAGTCCAATTCTATTTCTACATCGTAAAATCTGTCCTGAAATAAGGAAATAATAGAATCCAATTCCTTACAAAAATCAATCGGAACGGCGGGTTCATGATGCAAATCCGGTTTGGCAACCTGCAATAAGTCTTTAATTGTATTTAATGCGTTTGTTAATTCGGTATCCATTATATCGATATAAGGATGTGAATTTACTTCCTTTAATAATTGTAAAAATCCTTTTACAGATGTAAGGGGGTTTTTTACTTCATGGGCAATTCCTGCTGCAATTTGTCCGACTGCGACCAATTTTCCATTATCATTCAAAAGTTTTTCCGCTAATTTACGCTGCGTAATGTTTTGCATGGTAACTTGTGCAAAAATTTGATTTTCCAGATAGAAAGGATTTGTGATGACTTCAACATCAATGATTTCTCCATCCCCACAAACCATTTGGACTTCTACTCTAAATATTTCTTTATTTTCAAGTACCTTTTTGAGACGTTCCTTGCTTTCCTCATGGAAATCAGGAAGAAGAAAACGCCAATAACACTTTGAAATTATTTCGTTGGTGCTAGGTAATTTAAGCAAACTCAAACTCGCTCTATTACAGTAAAGAATCTCCCCCTCCAGGTTAACGATCCAAATGGAGTTAAGGGAATTTTCCACCAACTGATGAAAATCTATTTTTTTAGAATCAATATGCAGCGTCAAAGCCATACCCCTTAAAATTGACTTATATTTAATATATCAAAAGTCCTCATTAACATAAATAAAATAAGCACTGAAGTTTTCAAAAATTGAATAGATTTAAAGACAGTGTCCCTTTTTTTATACGTTAATTTTAATCTATGGTAACATGTGGGAAACTGAATGGGAATAAAGAAAATATAATGATTAGAATCTTCCTATTTTACAGATTTCAATAAAAAGTTAGATGATAAGAGGAGGGTGCACTTAACGCAGGCAGTGATGTTCAGTGGTATTATACAGAAGTTGCGCAAAGGGCCGCACATTTTTATCTTATCTAAAAATGTGCGGCCCTTTAACTTCCCAATCATTATTTTCTTCCGAATAAGACAACGAAATTAAAGTATTTGTAAACACAGTCAACATCTTTAAATCCACTTTCTTTTAACCAGTTCAGTTGATCTGCTAAGGTGGACATTTTGTCTAACGAGGTCCGTTCATAAGCAGCATGAATTTCTTTCTCTGATAAACCGCTATTCTCTACTTTGTTTTTCCAATCCGTTTTATAAAGGTCATCGAGAAACGGAGTTTGTCCTAAAACTTGGTCGGCATTAATGAAAATGCCACCTTCATTTAACAATAAAAAAGCAAGATGGTATAAGTTCCTTTTTTCAGCATCTGTTAAGTGGTGGATGGATAAGGAGGAAATGATGATATCAAATTTACTGGTAAATTCATGGGATGTATAATCATCCACGATATATTGGATATTGGAAACATGAGTAAAGCGCTCCCTTGCAATGTCTATCATTTTTTCAGAAATATCAATGAGAGTCAGTTTGGCTTCAGGATATTTTCTCAGTAAAAAGGAAGAAAATAACCCAGTTCCTGATCCAATATCAAGGGCGGTTGGCCTTGTGGTTTGGGTGTTTAGGATGGAAATGGGAATCGAATAAAAATCATCAAAGCATGGTATTAATTTACTCCTTTGGGCATCGTATTGATTGGCGTCTTCATTAAATTTTTGGATAATGGAACTCTTTGATTGGGAAATCATCAATTTCACTCCCTCATTCATTTTGGTTAATTGAATTATATAGAATATTCTGTATAATGGAAAATAACGAAAAATGGGAATATCAATAACGAACTGTTATGGGGTGAGGGGAAACGATATGGAAATAAAGTGGATGAAAACGTTCGTTGTAACGGCCAAATACGAGAATTTCAGAAAAACATCAGAAGAGCTTTTTTTAACACAGCCGGCTGTCACAAAGCATATTAAAAGGCTAGAGGAGACACTGAACATACATTTATTTGAAAGAAACGGCAATAAGGTAGCCCTTACGCCAGCGGGCCACCGGTTCTATACATATGCTAAGGAATTAGTAGAGAAGTATGAGCGAGGAATGGAAGAATTTGAAGCTTGGAAGCAGGGGTACAGCCGAAAGCTGGTAATTGCCGCTGCACCTCAAATTGCTTCGTCCTTTCTTCCAGCTATGCTGCGCACATTCATGGATGAAAACCCGGATATAGAGGTGGTCATCAATGTGCTGAAATCCTATGATATTGGAGAGGAAATCAGTTCTGGAAGAGCAGACTTAGGACTTTCCAGAATTCTCCCGATTCAAGCCAATATTAAAAGCATCGTTGTTCATCAAGAATCTGTCATATTAGTAGGCCCATATAAGGGAAAGGTGAAAGAGGAGCTAAGTGAGCAACTGATTTTCAATCAATACCGGCTGATTACTCATAATCACCCGGACTATTGGGATCTTCTTTTAAAAGATGTGAAAAGGCATTATCCCACGGTTCAGACAATGGCCGTGAATCAAGTGGAGGTCACAAAACGCTTTATCGAAGAAGGGCTTGGTGCCTCCTATCTGCCCCTGACAGTGGTGAAGGATGAAATTGGCAGGAACAAGATGGAAGCGATCCAGCCGGATAAAATTATTCCGCCCAAATCGGCTACCTATCTCTTAACAAAAGTAGTAACAGATGAAGTTCGGTTATTTACCGATTTTTTACAAGAATCAACGTTAATCTGGTAACACTTGCTTATAAGACAGGCTTGTACTGAAATTAATCAAACGTTTGAATAGTTATTTAGTAATAACGGACGACCCTCTAGGTAAAATTCAGACTAAAAACACAAACAAAAAGCCCTGAACGGCCATAGTGTCTGTTCAGAGCTTTTCCAAGTGAAGGAAACGCTTAAACGGTAAATTCTGCAGCAAATCCGTCAGATGTAATAAAGTTATTTTTGCCTGTTTTTTTAGCTTGATATAAGGCCATGTCTGCTCTCTTCATGATGGAATAGTAATCCTCGCTTTTCTCATAGATGGCAATGCCAATGCAGGAAGTGGTGACAAAAGTGTATTCTTTAATGACCCAGGGCTGCCGCAGAACTTCCATAATTTTTCCTGCGATTAATTGAGAATCCTCTTGATGCCTGATCTCGGAAAGCAGGACAACAAATTCATCCCCACCCAGTCGAGCGACAACGTCCGCTTTTCGAATACAGCCTTTTATTCTTAACGCGAACTGTTTTAATAGTTCATCTCCAATATCGTGTCCATATTGATCATTAATGGGCTTAAAGTCATCAATGTCAATGTACATGACTGCCATCTTGCGGTTATAGCGTTCGGCTTCGCGAATAGATTGAGTAACTTTTTCTTTGAATAGCCTGCGGTTCGGGAGATTTGTAAGGGAATCATGAAAAGCCAATTCTTTTAATCTTTCTTCATAGTTTTTCTTTTCCGTAATATCTCTCGAAGTCAAAATAAATTGTTGGACATTTCCTTTCGTGTCCAGCAATGGCTGGGCATAAGTCTCCAACCAAATCCAGGAGCCATTTTGATGCTGCCTTTGTACCGTGTAGGGCAATAAATGGGCATTTTTAGGATTGAAGCTAGATAACATGGATAAAATAGTTTCCGTATAATCGGGATGGATACCATGCAATAAATGCTTGCCTATATATTCATCAGGGGCATTTCCCAATAACTTTTGATGTGAGGGAGATGCATACTTGATTATTCCCTCTTTATCGATAATTTTGATTAAATCGTAGACATTTTCAGTTATGATCCGATATTTTTCTTCCGTCTGTTGCAGTTGTTTAAAATAAAACTTGGATTCATCGTATTTTTTTCCTGCCCACCATATCGGCAGCACCCATATCGCAGAATAAATGAATTCATATATCGGTATGTATCCTAAGCTGATAAAATCATTTATTTTAAAGCAAGCAGAGGAAAGCATAAAAATACTCATAGCAACTATTCTTCCAGTATACTTCATTATCACTCACCTTTAAGATCCGCCACGGAGATTCATAATTTTTTGCTATAAAGTTATGGAGGAAATTTCCCAAAAACTTTTTTGATCAAATATCCAATTCTGATGAAACTTTAGTGCTTTTTGGTATTGAGTAAATTCTTGAAAACTACGATCTAATAAATTATAGTAAAAATATAGATTATATGTAAAAAATATGAAAAAACTACAGGGATTAAATAATTATTAATATATTAAATTATGTTAAAAATGTCGCATTTCTGCAAGTAAATGTAAAGACGATCCTTTCATCAAAAGAAGTAAAAAAAGTCAATAATTCGACAAAATCTCTACTCTTTTTCACATCCTTCCTCCTTTTTTTGTATGAAGGTGTCGAAATTATTGGAAATAAAATTGTTTAACATGCGAAAGAGGTATAGTAATATTGTCCTATCGGTTTTCAATGTGTTACTCGCCCAAAGGAACTATACTTACAAGCAATTAGAATTCTAGGATAATTTTCGTCAAAATGGAGGCTTACTTAATGGATCATAATGAAATAGACACAGAATGGCTAAAATTAATCATCGAAGCTCGAACATTAGGCATAACGATAGATGAAATACGAGAATTTTTAACAAGCTCTGATTAAGTATAGTTAAAAAAAGGTTTTGAAAGAATAGGAGTAAAGCAACAGGAGAATGAAACAGATAGTCCTTGTATTTATGAGTATTCTAACAATCCTGTCTGCGCAATCTTTTACATAATAGTTAAATTTAATAGTATTCATACTTTTAATAACGTTGAAAAAGAGTAGATGAATAAACCATATGGTAAATCGTATTAATAATATAGTTGAATCGGGGAATAGTCTCTCAAACTATTCAAACTGGGATGATACCAATTCTTTTATACAAAATTACAATCCAGCACATATTGATGATGATCACTCCTCTCTAGATTGTCCTTCTTTCAAAGAAAACTCAAAGTTTCCTTGAAATCGCACCATATGGAGTAGAAGAAACTCCAAATGATGTTCATGTCACTGCGGCGATAGAAAAGGAGAACGATGAGACATCCTCCAAGTGGATTCATATCGGCAGTCACAATAAAATTCTTACATGAAAAACTACTCCTTAAACCGTGATATTCATATTTATAAAAATGGAAAGCGTTCAGAGGACTAACCTTCTGAACGCTGGTTTATTTATTGGCAAAATAAAAGATGAATGTGTATGTAAGGAAATGACGAGGTACTGTTTTTATTTATGCATAGCATTTCTTATTTCCGGATGGTTCAGGAGAATTTCATTGCCATAATAATAACTTATCGACAAAGCTGCAACGAGGCCGATATAAATGAGAAATAATTGAACTTTTGTTTTTTTGCTTGTTTTGTAATAGGTTTCTGTTCTTTGGACGTCTTTTTTAAAGTCTGAACATTTTTCTTCTAATTGGTGGATAATACTTTCAAACACCTGCTGATGGTTATGCCCTTCTTCTTCACCCCATGTTTGAGCGCCAGATAATTGTTGGAGATAAAGATCCTTTTTCCTTTTTTCAATTTCTAAATTGAGGGTGTTAAAGAGTTTAGTCATTTCCTGATTTGCCTCTTTGCATGGTGCCGTTTTCACCATTTCTTGAAGGGCATCTAAATCATGTGCTGCTTGCTTTAATTTAATTATCAATTGTTCAAGTTCTTGAACTTTCTGCTGATCATCATGCAGCCTTTTTTGTTTTTTATATATTCTGTACCATTGGGTTGAACCAAGGATGACAATAATAAACCCCATGAAGCTAAGGTATTTTATTGAAAAGGCCAATAATAATACAATTCCCAGTCCCCATAGCTTTGTACTAATACCTGCTGCAATTCTTCCGCCATCTAAAGGGGTAATCGGAATTAAATTAAATAGGTTGAGGAGCCCGCCCAAAATAATGACAATTGCCCAGAAGGGTTCATGAGTATATAAATACAATGGAATGGCAGGTAAAAAGGAGATCAATCCGAATAAAGGGCCCATATATGCTACAAAACTCTCATCCTTTGCACTTTTAGGCAGTTCCTTCAGAGCCACAGCCGCCCCGATAAAAGGAATAAATATGGCTGAACTAACAGGAAGCTTAATCCTTTTAGCAGCATACACATGTCCCATTTCGTGAACAAACAATAGATAAACAAGAGCAACGGCAAACTTCCACCCGTAAATATAAGCATAGGTTCCCAAATAAATCACCAGGCTCACAAGTGTATGAAGCTTTAAAAACTTAAGAATGATGAAAACAAATTTAAATTTACCTAATAGAAGGGCTCCAAACGCAGCTAATATCCCTAGCGGGGTTTTCTTACCGCCGGTCTTTATGTTTCTGTTCTTCAAATAAACAACTCCTTTATACACTACAATAGCTCTCTATGTTTATTATACAATAAAAAAATGGAAAATAATGTTTGTGGTTTAATAGCTAAGGAGAAAGAAACGCCAAAAGATGAGCTGGGGAGAGAGCTGATAGGGACCATGCTTGGAGGGGAGCCCCGCTAAAGCAATGTGATATTGTTCTTTTGGGGATTGTCCGCGATGCCTGGAAACAAGGCAAAAAAGACAGCCCGAGGGGCAAAGGCGTAAGGCCTTTCCCCGTCTTGAGCTGCAGTCCTGGTCATGTTTTGGACCTAGTCCTTTAACTTAAGATTGAGCTGCGAGGCAGCAAAAAGTGCTTCTTGGTCCTGCAATACGTCGCCAGGTTTGTTTCCTTCTCCGAGAATATATCCGCCAAACTCAATTCCCATAAAATCGAAGATATACTTAAACTGCTGAATCATGGGAAGACCTTTCATTGCCGGATCGTCCCCTCCAACCGCTATCACAAAGGCCTTCTTGGACGCCATTTTATTTTTAAAATCAGGATATTTTGCATCCCGTAATGTTTGGGACCACCGATCAATAAAGTTTTTCATAGTG
Organism: Neobacillus endophyticus; assembly: GCF_013248975.1. Classification (GTDB taxonomy): domain Bacteria; phylum Bacillota; class Bacilli; order Bacillales; family Cytobacillaceae; genus Neobacillus; species Neobacillus endophyticus. The sequence goes on along the minus strand of NZ_JABRWH010000001.1, from coordinate 1,312,601 downwards.
CCGGACATGCTGTACCAATAGATGGGGGTGGAAAACACTAAAATGTCATGCGGCAAAATCCGGTCAATGATGGTGTTATAATCATCACTTCGATCCTGAAATCCTTCTGGTGAATGGCGCATATCCTCAATTGGGAGGATGGTATGATCCCTTAGATAAATTTCCTCTGTCACAATTCCTTGAACAGCGCGCTCCGTTAATAATTCATGATTTCCATTTTGACGGGTTCCCCCGTAGATGACGGCTATTGTCATTTCTTATTTCTCCTTTTTTGTATTCATGACTTACTTATACCACACCAAAAATAAAAAAACGAAAGATTCAAATCACATCGTGTTTGTAAAATATCCTCAAAATCTTGATACGATCCTCAAACTATTTGCTATCCAAAAATCTTGTCAATTAAGTGGCGCTAAAAAACTTACATAATAAAAGAAACTGAAAAGTATAATGGTCATGGAAAAAATAAACAACTTCAGCGTCTTTTCATTTTATGTCCCACAAAAAAATTTAGTCATATCTGTTTTAAATTCATTTTAGCAGGCGTGTGTAAGTGGAAGAGATATTCACTTAAACAATTGGTTTCGCAGGTCCTAGTAAAGATTTTAGGGGAAAGACTATTTTTCTAATAAGGAAGTGGGGATATGGAGAAATTCATTTGCTCTACCTGTGGTATTCAATTTCCTTTATCAAAAGAGCCGCCTCCAACATGCCTAATCTGTCAAGAGGAACGGCAATATGTGAATCCAATGGGCCAATCCTGGACAACGTTAGAAAAGATGTTGCTAGAAAAGAAGTATAAAAATGAAATTCTCCAAGAAGAAGACGGTTTATACAGTATTACCACTAAACCTAATTTTGCTATCGGTCAAACGGCATATCTCGTTCAGGATAAAGGGTTTCCTATTCTGTGGGATTGTATTACCTATCTGGATGAAATTACGCTAACCGAGATTAAGAGATTGGGAGGGGTTCAGGCTATTGCTTTATCCCACCCACATTATTATTCAACACAAGTGGAATGGGCGGAGGCACTGGGTGTTCCTATTTACATTCATGAAGATGATCAGCAATGGGTAACGCGGCCAAGTGAGCACATCAAATTTTGGACTGGAGAAAACCTTCCATTGTCAGAGGGACTTACCCTTCATCGTCTAGGGGGGCATTTTAAAGGGGGCACGGTCCTCCACTGGGCGAATAACCAAGCGGGCAATGGCATCCTTCTGACTGGTGACATTATCCAGGTAGTAGCTGACCCACATTGGGTGAGTTTTATGTACAGCTATCCTAACCTCATTCCGCTGCCGGCTAAGAAAGTAGCCGAGATAGCGGAAAAAGTTAGAGAACTCAAATTTGAAAGGTTATATAATGCATTCCATCGTGTGGTAAAAGAAAAAGCGAATGAAGCTGTAAACAAATCAGCTGAAAGATATATTGCCGCACTTGAAGGTAAATTATTTGAAACGTAATTTTATGAATGAATAGAGCGTGAAGGGGACTTGCTCATCTGACTTTAAAGGCGTTTCTGAAGTGGAAACGCTTTTTTGCTTTGGAAGAAGGATTTTAACAGTTGACCATGAATATAGGGATAGTTACTGTCAGAAAGTATAAAAAGAACAAAATGGGCCAGATATGTTAACCCTAATCTGGCCAGTGTGTATAAAGAGCACTTGGCTGGTCCCGACAGTCCATGCAACATCCCGCACCATCAAATGAGCTTAATGCCGCTCATTTAAGGGTGAAGTTCGGATAGATCCGGTATGATTTGGGACGTCCGAAATAGCATGTCTGACACGGTGACACATTGGTATCCGTTTCTTTGCAGATAATCCAATATGTTTGTTAGTGCCGCTGTCGTAGTACACCTTTTAGAAGTTTCAGCGCCATGCCAATCGTGAAATAAGATGATATTCCCTGGCTTTACTCCGTTTAGAATGGAGGAGCATATTTTGTTTGCAGGCGGGTTCTTCCAATCCCGGGAATCCTGCCCCCATGTCCATAAAACCACCGTCTTCTGTTGTTTGACAGCCGATTTAATGACCCAGTCATCGAAATGCCCGCCAACAGGACGGAAAAGGAATGGTGTTACCCCGGTAATTTTTTGAATGGCTGTATCCGCCTTTTGAATTTCCTTCGATAAAATGCGTGGCGACAGTTCATTGTGCGGGATATGATCATACGTATGATTGGCAATTTCATGTCCTTCAGCCACTTCCCTCTTGATGAGTTCAGGGTATTGTTCCGCTTTGAGCCCAGTTACAAAAAAAGTAGCTTTTGCATGATATTTTGCAAGAATATCTAATATTTGCGGCGTAATAAAAGGATGCGGTCCGTCGTCAAACGTGAGAGCGACCAGTTTTTCCTTTGTCTTTACTTCCCAAATGACCTGTCCGGTTTTTTCATGTTCCTCGCGATTGGCTGCAGACACGGATGTATTAACAAATGACATCAACAAAAGAAGTGTAATAAATGCTATTTTTCTCATAAAGACGACACAATCCTTAGTAATAGTTCACTTAGTTTATGAAGTTTTTTATAAAATATTAAAGGAACTGTAAGAATTTAAGCTAAAATGATTTTTAAATAGCTGATATTTACGCTGCTTTTTATAGTTACAGGACTGAAAGAAAATAATGTTTACCAAAAATTACTAAAAATATATAATTAATGGATAGTAGAGAGGGCCGTAAAAGGAAAGGAGGTTTGAAAATGGACTACAGATTGGAGAACATTGATTTTGAACTAAGAATTGCCGGAAAAGGTAAGCCGGTAAGAACGAGTGAAGCTTTTCAAACGATTCCTGCGATTTGGGCTAATGCAAGTGAGACAGGATTTTTGCAGAAGTTAATAGATATGTCGTGGGAAAACCCAAAGAGTAGGCTTGAAAGTATATTGGGTATTTGTGGAAATAAGGCAGTATGGAACATGAATTAAAAGAGTTAATTAAGAAGTGCGATCTTGCGATTAAGCGGGAGGACTTTGATTCTTTAATGTTCCATGGATAGAAGAGCCACCCACATATCCAGGAAAACTCATGGTAAATGGCTTTGTGCAATAGACAACTCCAATGGGACAGAATGAATAAATAAATAGAAGGATGAAAAGAATTGTCTCACCTCCGTTGCCAGGACGAAATTTCCAGCCTGGATCAATTTCCAAAGAATATCAAACACCTTTTAGAAGAAAACCAACAGGAAAGGAAGCTCGCATGCATTTCGATTGAAATCAAAGGAACGCGGCACTACTTTATTGACTATTAAAAACAGGTAAATCAGTGCTGGGTTCATGGTAGTATTGGAGGCTAGAAATGGTGGAAAAAAACTTTTTAGCCTTTTCACAGGGGAAAGCAAACTCTGTTACATACCAAATATGGTTTTTTTTCGATTTAATGTAAAAGGTACAAAAGGATTTATTTTCTCCTTCTTCACTGTCGATCCCAAAGGAATGGATATCATAGTGATGAATGGCTGTGAACTTTGTTTCGTCAGTATAAACGATATGTCTTTCTGTCACCAAAAGGTGGCCTTTTTTTGTACAGTCTTTTAATTCCGACACCGCCAAAATTCCAAGTATGTTTTCGTCTAATCGTTTTCTAACATCCTTTTTTATTTTTTTGCTGCGGAACATTTGCATCCCCCTTATGAGCTGTTTTTATCATTGTACTGTTAAATTGTTGATTTCTTATTTTCCTTCCGTAAATTTATTGTAAAAAGATGAAAAAAATACACTTGGTAATGGTATTGCTAAAGGTGCATTATGTTCTCTTCCGTTCATCTACAGTTCATAAACATGATATATAATGAAAAAGTTGATGAAAACTGGAATTAGAGGAAAAGATGACTGCAGGTAGGGAAAAGCAGAACTTTATTACAAAAGATATAAACTTAACTCATTTCTGAACTTATAGAAAAGGGAGGAAAGGTCATGGCTCATATATTAATCGTAGATGACGATCCTCATATTCGAGAACTTATTGGCGTCTTTCTTTCTGCTGAGGGGATGTCTACACTTGAAGCAGCTGACGGGGAAGAAGCACTGGTAAAAATGGAATCTGAAAAAGTTGATTTAATTATTCTTGATATTATGATGCCAAAAATGGATGGCTGGGAATTTTGCCGTGAAGTACGAACCTATTATTCGGAAACACTGCCGATCTTAATGTTAACGGCAAAGGGGGAAACAAACCAAAAGGTCAAAGGCTTTGACATGGGGACAGATGATTATATGGTCAAGCCATTTGCGGCAGCTGAGTTAGTGGCCCGTGTAAAGGCATTGCTTAAGCGTGCCCACATCACACTTTCAAATAAAATTGAGCTTGGCCATGTGGTCATTGATCGTGCCTCCTACAAAGTGCATGACGGATTTGACGATAGGACTCTGCCGCTAAAGGAATTTGAATTATTGTTTAAACTAGCGGCCCATCCAGGGAAAACTTTTTCCAGGGAACAATTAATTAAAGATATTTGGGGCTTTGATTATGAAGGGGATGAGCGAACGGTAGATGTACATATCAAAAGACTTCGTCAACGTTTTTCGCAACCTGATTGCCCATTTAAAATCACAACCATCCGCGGTCTTGGCTATCGACTGGAGGTTATTAAATGAAGCGATCCGATCGGATGAAAAGACTATTATGGATCACAGAGGTAATCTTCGCTTTACTGATATGCTGGTCTTTAGTGTATGTTTTGGCTGCCTGGTTTTATAACCGAATTGGCTACAGTCCAAGTGCCTATTACCAGCAGGTGATCAATTCATTGGCGGGATTTTTTCTGTTTGGATTAGTGATGTACATAGTTTCGAAGTTGGGCATAATAGAAGAAAGACAAAATAAATTTCTACTGCCCATCATTGATGCCATGAAAATGATGGCTGAAGGGAATTTTAATATTGACTTATCTTTTTACAATAAACAAATGGATTCCCCCAACCATCCTTATTACCAAATTGTCCAAAGTATTAAGCATGCAGCAGAGCAGCTGGGAGAAACGGAACAAATGCGTCAGGAATTTATCTCCAACGTATCACACGAAATTCAATCACCATTAACCTCTATTAGTGGGTTTGCCCATGCATTAAAGAATGCGGAGCTACGGCCGGAAGAGCGAAACCATTATCTCCATATCATTGAAACAGAATGCATGCGTCTTTCAAAATTAAGTGAAAACCTGTTGAAACTGACGACACTGGAATCCGATCAGCTGCCCTTTGAGCGAAAAAGCTATCGCCTGGATCACCAAATTCGTCGTATTATCCTTGCATGTGAAGTGAAATGGGTAGAAAAGGATATCGAAATGAATGTGGATCTCCCAAGGTTAATGGTTTCTGCTGATGAAGAGCTGATGGAGCAGGTCTGGACCAATTTAATTTACAACAGCATTAAGTTTACACCTGAAAAGGGCTCTATATCTGTTGCCCTTTTTGAACTAGATCAGGAGCATATTTCCATTATCATAACGGACACAGGGATTGGCATGGATAAAGAAACACAAATGCATGCCTTTGAGCGATTTTATAAAGGGGACAAATCCCGTAACCGTACCTTTGGCGGAAATGGTCTCGGCCTGTCCATTGTTAAGAAAATTATCGAGCTCCATCAAGGAGAAATTCATATTCATAGCGAACTGGGAGAGGGTACGGAGGTGACTGTAACCATTCCAAAAAGCGATGGCGGCCAAGGCAGAGAAGGGTTCGATACTTCGCTATAGTTGGTTGAATTCTGACAGAATCTGTGAAATAAAGTTGGCGCTCTACTAAATTTAAGAAAAGCAGGATTTTTTATTTTTACATGGAATAAAATAGAGTGGGTAGAAAGTTTATAACTTAGTATTAATATAGAGTTGATCCAGTAGGCTGCTCGACTTTTTTAATAGTCGAGTTTTTTTCTGCAAACGAGTGCTTTTCCTAATGGGAAAATTTAGTATAATAAAATTCATAAATAAGTAACATTTATATGGTATTCTGATTTAGGATTCGTTTCTATAAGGGGCTGTTTTATTTTTCCGTTCCGGAGGGTCCCGAAACAACTAAATGAGATGAAGTAGAAGATATGAATGAATCTATTAAAAAGTGAGGGTTATTTAATGAAGAAATATAAAGATTGGATTATTTTCCTCGTCGTACTAATCTTGCTTACCATCGGGATTCGATCGGTGGTTGCTACCAATAAAGTAGATGGAGAATCCATGCTTCCGAGCTTCCAGAACAATGAAATGGTGTTAAACGAACATATCACTAACAAGTTTCATCCGCCAACCTATAATCAGGTGGTCATCGTGGATGTTGGCACCATGAAAATTATTAAACGGGTTGTTGGATTGCCTGGTGATACATTAGAAATTAAAAATGGCAGCCTATACCGTAACGGAAAAGTAGTAAATGAGCCGTATATTCTTGAAAAAATGGCCAACACCGAACCTTACAGCACTCCGTATGATTTATTGCATAAGGCATATACCGTTCCTCAGGGCCGTATATTTGTAATGGGAGACAATCGAAACATCAGCGAAGACAGCCGTTATTTCGGACCTTTCAAGTACTCCCAGATTAAAGGGGAAGTGATTGCAGAGATCTTCCCTAAGCCAACCTGGTGGATGTATTTAATCTATCTTGGCATTTTCGGTTTATTTATTTGGGGATTCATCCCAAGCAAGAAAAATAAATCGAACGAAAATAAAAGCATTGCCTAAACATAGAGTCATAAGGAAATAGAGGGCATTACCATAATACTGGTAATGTCCTTTTTTCGCAATCCATCATTTCCTCTTTGTTGTAAAATTGGTATAATTTAGTTTATTGTGTGGTCTATTTAAGTGAGGCAGCGGAAGCTCATACATTCATGGACAGCCGTCATTATGAAGGGAAAATCTTGATCAAAACACAAAGAAACAGCATCATGTTCAGATGCTGTCATGATTTTAAATGAATTCGATAAATTCCTCATACTTTTGATCTATAATCATATTGATTTTTTTAAGCGATTTTGAAAAAGTTTTACCAAGCTCTATATAGAGCGATTCGAATGATGATTGGAGCTCTTTATTCAGGTCTAGATCTTCTCGTTTAACGGAAAAGCTTTCTAAGGTTGTGGGATGATGATGGCAGATCAGTTCTTGTTCCAGTTTTTCCAGCAGCAGAAACAAGGCGTGATCATCAAAATACCATGAACTGGATTTAATAGCTGACCAGCTTTTGGGCTGAGCGAAGAAAAAGGCACTCCACCAATAGCATTCCTGGACAGATTTACTTGCGTGGTTATAATACGCATAAAACATGAATAATGCTCGCTGGCCATCCGTCAGCTCCTTGTAAAATTGCTCTTTCACATGAGTAATACAAAATGATGCTTGATCAGCCACGCGTTTTTTATAAATCTTAATCAAGGGTTCAAAGCATCCCTGACTTAAGTTGGAACGTTTTAACACATCAAAATCCTTCCTTTGCATCTTAATCAGCAAAAACCATCACTCCTTCATTTCATTATAGAACATTTGGAAGGTAAGTAGATCTAGAATAAAGTTAGAAGGTTCTAACTTTACCATTATTTAAATGGGGGGATCTCATGATAGGGATACTAGCAGGAATGGGGCCGAAATCCACGGGACCATTTGTAGATAAAGTAGTAGATGAGTGCCAAAAGATCTATGGGGCAAAAAATGATCACTGATCCCCATCCCCATTAACCCAGTTTGATTTAAACGGTCTTTTTCATAACGATTGAAGACCAGAAAGCCAACAACTTTCTCATCTTTTTCAAAACCATATAAAGGCTGCCTTTCGTAGAGCCGTCCTGTATTTTTCCTGAACGGTCCCGATGATCTCTTCCTGCAGTTTCATCTGTTCATTACTCCTTCATGTTTCATTTTTTATAGAGGGTTCCTCTTTTCTTTCCTAATCCAAAACGTAGCAGGCAAGAAGTACAGGATAATGAGAAAAGCAAAACCAACTACACTAACCCAAGCATTCAGCAAGGCCAACAAAGTGACAAATAAATAAATATAGGGTCCCCGAATAAAGTGCTTTTTCATATTGATTAAATCGTCCATGTCGCATCCGTCATGTAATAATTCTTTATGTTTTAGCGCGTAACTCCATATGAAATTAAAAGGTATTCCGCCCAGCGTTATCCAACCGCCATAAATTAGCGCTGCGACTTTGGAATTCTCACCAACCGCATCGGCATACTCTCCAAGAATCGAGGAGCAGAATGGAATTGCAATGACATTCAGCATTAAAATCGTATTCATGAGGATGAGAGTGTGATCGATTTTTTTAATGTAATGGAACATCGTGTGATGATTGAACCAGACGACTGAAATAATCATAAAGCTGATTAAAAAACTAATAAACTTAGGCCACTCTTGCCATAACGTCATGATCAGATTGTCTCCGTCCGCGTGCTCCGGAATTTTGATTTCAATAACGAGCAGCGTTAACGCGATCGCAAATATCGCATCGACGTAAGTGACCATTCGTTCTGATGAATATATGCCATGCTCCCTTTTAATCAAAGCTCCCCCCTTTTCTTTATACAGGTATACTTCACCTTAAAGAGGAGGCTTAAAGTCAGTTACTTTCATTCATTTACCTCCTATAAAAGAATATGGGCCTAAAATGAAATTAAGCACTGATCCTTATGACAGGAAAGCGTCCTTTAATGGAAAAACGAAATATGTGTTTAGTTCAAAATCAATCATGGTTTGTTGAAATATCGCACCAGTTAGTACAAGAAGTCTGTACATTAGACAAAGGATAAAGTTGTTAGTGTAATTAAGTTTAATTCAATCCTCTTGGGCAAGAACTGGGTTAATACCGCATAGAAGGGCTTTTTTCAATAATGTTAATAGCCGTGACAAAATGTCAAATAACAAATATAATATAGTTAGAATTCTAATTATGGTCAGGAGGCGAATATAATTAAAAGTTCCGGCATTCTAACAGAAAAAATATCGTGGCTTTTTCTAGAGTGGAGAAGATATAACCAAAAAAGATTAATTATTTATGATATTACAATTCAACAAATGGCATTATTAACAGAGCTTAATAAAAATGAATTCCTATCACCAAATGAAATAGCGGACTATTTGCATTGCGACCGTCCAACTGCTTCGGTTATCATTAAAAACCTTGAAAAGAAAGATTGGATTTATCGAAAGAAAAATGAAAAAAATGCAAGATATCATAAAATACTAATTTCAGAAAAGGGTAAAGAAGTTTTAAAAAGAGTTAATTCTTCCGTCCCACCACTTACAATAAGCCCGTTTGATGTTCTAACCTCAGAAGAAAGCGACCAATTATTTGATTTGCTTAAAAAATGTGAAAATAGGATGAAAGAAATTATCCTTTCAAAGGAGCATAATAATGAATGATGTATTAAAAACAAGCCATCAACAAAACCTTCTGACAACTGCTCTCGTGTTGGGAGGAGGAGGAAGTATGGGGATTGGTTGGGAAACAGGTTACTTGGCGGGTCTTGCTGATAGAGGAATTGATACACGTCTTGCCGATTTGGTCGTAGGGACATCAGCGGGATCCCAAGTTGGGGCGGTAATCTCCTCAAGAATGCCGTGGGATGATATCTGGGAAAGACTTGTTTATCCAAAGCCGGCGGAAAAGAGTCCTTCGGGGAGTCTTGGTTCGCTGTTTGTCGAGTATGATGAAATTGCTGCTTCCTCCAAGACACCTGAAGAGTGGATTCAAAGGCTTGGAAAGTTAGCCACTGAATCAAAGACTATGACAGAGAATGAACAGTTCTCTAGAATTAGAACTAAGATAGGTGACCTTCAATGGGCGCAGTCTTTGCGTATTACGGCTATAGATCTCACTACTTCTCAAAGAGTAGTTTGGGAATCGAACTCGGGTATAGAATTACTTCGAGCTGTTTCTGCAAGTTCTTCTCTCCCTGGTGTATGGCCGCCTACTACGATCGGTTCTCGTCAGTATTTCGATGGTGGAGCTCATTCGATGGAGAATGCTGATATAGCTGAAGGGGCGAGCAAAGTTCTGATTTTATCAGTGGGGCTTCCTGTAAAAACTCCTTTCAAGCTTGAAGACCAAATCCGTCGTTTGCAGGAATCTGGTTCTAAAGTTGAATTAGTTAAACCTAATAAAAAGACTTATGCGGCACTACAACAACTTGGAGGAAACCCAGTTGATCCCCAAATACGCCCTGTAATTGCAGCTTGTGGTCGAGAACAAGGGCACGAAGATGCTGAACGAATTGCCCAGTTTTGGAATCAATCGTAGGTTGATAAAGTACATTTAATGAGAAAAGAACAGACTATATCGTGGGAATTATTCCCATAATGTAGTCTGTTTTATTTTTGGCTAAGAAAACCCTTCTCCTGCAAAACTGCCCTCCATGCTCCAGAATCGCGTCCGATTATGAAATAACTGAGTAGTTACTATCGGCTGGTTTATTACAAGAAGGATTTTACAATTTCCCTTTCATCCTGTGTATCTTTTATCTTTTTGTGAATGTAAACAAAGAGATAGAAGATCTTTTTTGCCCGTTTAACTGATTGAAAACTTTGATATAAATAGAAGTCCAAGCTAGGTTTCTAGTTTTTGAATACTATAATGTATAAAAGTTTAGGAGGTGAATCATAATGGATTTTTGGGATGATTTGATGTTTGGTGATCGCTGTAGAGATTGGGACAGAGATCCCGATGGAGATCCCAATGGAGATCCTGATGGAAATCGCGGCGATCGACGTCGTAATACTAGACAACGTAACACGAGACGTCGAAACACTAGACAACGGAATACACGACGCCGAAATACCAGAGGTCGCGATAGATTCTAAGAAATCAATAGATTACTAAACTTCAGATAGCCTAAAGACAGAAGATCCCTCTCACAAGTGAAAGGGATCTTTTTTTGCATCTATTGCAAACATTTAGTAGTTGTGAAAAATACATAAAAAGGAAAAAATAATTGGTTTTTTCTGTAAGATATGTTATGATTGGCACCAGGTACTAAAACCAACTACTAATAAGTTGAGGTGGAGTATATGATAGGTGCAAGAATAACCGCAATTGGGACATATGTACCCGAAAAGAAGTTAACAAATTTTGATCTTGAACAAATGGTTGAAACCAATAATGAATGGATTATGCAAAGAACAGGAATCCAAGAACGCAGAATTAGTCAGCCAGAGGAATTCACCAGTGATTTATGTGTAGCTGCTGTAAAGGACTTAATACATAGATATGATAAAAAAGTTGAAGATGTAGACATGATCATTGTGGCAACCAGTACGCCTGATTTTCCCTTTCCCTCAGTTGCAAGTATCATCCAAGCCCGTTTAAATATCGAACAAACAGGCGCAATCGATATTAGTGCAGCCTGTGCAGGGTTTGTATATGCCTTGCATACAGCAAATGCTTATATTGCTTCCGGATTGCATAGAAAGATTCTGGTGATCGGTGCAGAAACCCTATCAAAGATAACGGATTATACGGACCGCAGCACCTGTGTTTTATTTGGTGATGGTGCCGGAGCTGTGTTGGTTGAAAGAGATGAACAATCCAAAAGTTTCATCGGTTTTCATTTAGAAAGTGATGGAGGTGGAGCACAGCATGTATATCGAACTGGATTATCAAAGAAGGTCAATGGGATCGAGTTAATCGATACGCAATGTCTCGTGCAAAATGGAAGGGAAGTCTTCAGGTGGGTTGCGAGGAGCATTCCTGAAAATATTAGTAAAATGTTAGAAAAAACACAGACGAGTTTGCGTAATGTAGATTGGTTTATACCGCATAGCGCTAACTTACGTTTAATAGAGCCAATCTGCGAGAAAATAGACTTCCCATTAGAAAAAACATTGTACAGCTTGGTTAAATTCGGGAATACTTCGGCCGCAACAATTCCTTTGGCATTAGACCTTGGAATTCGTGAGGGAAAAGTTGAAAATGGAGATGTCGTTCTGATGTACGGGTTTGGGGCAGGTTTGGTTCAAGCGGGCCAGCTTTTAGAAATGAATTTTGACGAACCTGTCAATGCTCCAAAACCATTGTGATGACAAGCTGAATCTCCGTGACCATAGTTAGATAAGGAAAAAAAGCTGTAAAAATTGCAGCTTTTTTTCCGATAACTGGCAGTATGGTTGAGCGGGCAGCACCAAGTGATGAACTGAAGGGAAAAGCACGCAAATTACGGAGGATTGAATGATGGTAGAAATCCAAGAAATTAAGGATGTTATTAGACATCGTTATCCATTTCTTTTAGTGGATGAAGTTTTGGAATTAGAGGAAGGGAAACGAGCAGTTGCTGTTAAGAATGTGACGGGAAGCGAGCATTTTTTCAATGGTCACTTTCCAAATGATCCAATTATGCAGGGGGTATTGGTTGTTGAAGCTTTAGCACAGGTAAGTGCTATTGTCATGCTAAAAATGAAAGAAAATAAAGGACGATTAGGACTTTTAGCTGGCATTGATCATTGCCGATTCAAAAAACAAATAAAGCCTGGGGATCAACTCATTCTAGAAGTTGAAATTACACGCGTAAAAGGTATAGTCGGGAAAGGAAAAGGTACCGTTACAGTGGATGGAGAACTAGTTTGTGAAACAGATCTAGTATTTGCATTTGGCAACTAATGTGAGTGAGGATGCCAACATGTTTATGGTACAGCAAAGAATGGGTTAGATATACAAGACACCCTAAAAACTTAGGATTTAGATTTGCATTCCTGTACCTATTTCAACTCTTTGAAGGAGAAATGCATTTTATATCGAATGAATCTAGTCAGGATTAAATAAATTATTTTATGGCGAAGGAATATACTCGTTCCTGATTAATGAGGGTGCAGGAGAAAGGAAGCGATAACATGGTTTTAACCGTTGCGGCACAATTAAAGGATTTACTGAAATCCGTCCCTGAGAAACTAAAAGAATTTTCCCAAGAGGAGATGATAAGACCTCGTGCAAAGGGGAAGTGGTCAAGAGTTCAAATTCTCGGTCATTTATGTGACTCAGCGATCAATAACCTAACCCGCTTTATCCAAGTTCAGTATCTACCAGAACCTTTAAGCATTTTTCCGTATAACCAGGACGTATGGGTTACATCACAACACTATTCGGATACAGCCATTGATGAAGTAATAATCCTTTGGGCAAGCCTAAATCGTTCAATTATTCGAGTGATTTCCAACTTGCCAAAAGACAAAATTGCTCAAACCTGTATTTTACCCAACGGTAATCGTGTAACACTTGAATGGTTGATCGAAGATTATCTGCAACATATGAGGCATCATTTACAACAGATATTTCAGGAGGTTAAAAACACTACAGTCTCCTAACGAAAATATCGTCCTGTGAATCTTTGAATCTTTGGGGAGACTCCTTGACTTGAAGAGATAGTTGCTAAAACTTCTCTTTTAGCAAGGTAATTTTTTTATTATACATTTCGTAAAGGATTTAGGGGTGAGCATAATGGAACACTATCTATTCAAGCAGATGGAATTTGTTAGAGAACAAACATTAAAGCAGATAGAGGGTGTAACAGAAGAAATCGCAGATCGAATCCCAAAAGGGTTCCGAAATACGATCCGATGGAATCTGGGGCATATCTATGTCGTACTAGAACGGTTTGCATTTCAATACATGGGTTTTCCACAACATTTGCCGGAAGGGTTCAAGGAACTATTTGAATATGGGACTTCTCCTTTATCATATCCAGCCTCGGTTCGTGTCCCGACTTTACATGAATTAGAGACTTTGCTAAAAGAACAGAAAGATCGGATTCATGAAGCAATTGCAAACCGACTCGAGGAAAAAATAGTTCCTCCCTATACTACGTCTGCAGGAATCACGCTTGAAACTCCTGAACAATTTCTTAGCTTTAACTTATACCATGAGGGGATGCATTTAGCTATCATAAAACTTTATAAGGTTCTGTTATCCTAACGATGTCAAGAATGATATACCGTTTTGGTAATAAGTTGCCGAGAAATTAAGTTCTAGCTGCCTGGTAAAGGCAGCTTTTTGATTTTATAACACTAAACAAATGACCGCTGGATTTTTTTAAAAGGGGTTGGCGGAAAAGATCCTGAGTTTGGCGGAAAAATGAGTGAAGTTGGCGGAAATCCGCCAGCCCTCGGCAGAAACTGGGCCAGAGCGAGTATGGAAAATAGCAAACTAAAGGATGCGGATAGGCCCCCCAGATTCTTAGATGAAGCTGTCTGAAAGAGCCAATCAGCACCTTAATAACTTAACCTCCCCCTCTAGGCAAAACTTCTAAAAAGTAATCGCATCCCTCTAACATTTCTAAAAGCTGCGCCACATTGGCGGCTTTAATTTCTTTTTTATAGGGATCGTCATCCTTCAAGTCCACCCAAAGGTCCAATAGAAAATGGCGGACCGTTTCAAGATTTATGGTAGCCCAACTATCCTCGTAATCCTGCAAATCGTATACTTTATATATGATCATTTTCGCATCCTCCTTATCGTAGACATGATGAATTGCCATCAAATTTTTGTGAAGTTTCAATGGAAAAGCTAGTTTAAGAAACTATTTTATACATTTAAATGTAGCTGTGATAAGTGAAAAATTAGTGAAAGGGAGAGCCATTAGCTAACAATAGACCAGAGTTCCCATTTTTATTACAAGGGGTTTTCAACAAAGTTAATTTATGCTAGTATTAATCGATCTCATTTTTTATGGAAAATTCTACTACAAAAGACCCCGATTTTATTCGGGGTCTTTTGTATTTAACACAAAATAATAAAGACTTTTTATCTAAAATAATCAATGCTGGGAGCGCTTCTGTAATAAAACAGGAACGCTCTTTTTCATAGTGAGAGGGTTTGAATAAGGATGTAAATATACATCCATTTATGTATTATAATGGTATGAGTTATAAACGGGAGGAATGAAGGATGCAAGAAGACTTAAAAAAAGAAATCCTATTAGAATTAAAGAAAATTAATCAAAAATTAGACGAATTAAATCAACCACAGAGCTTATCTAATCCTATGAAAATAGTAGCATTATTTATTGGATTTACAGTCATTGGACCGTTTATCGCGATGTTATTGTCGAAGTTATTTGAATAACTATAGTTTTTTTCTAAATAAAATAAAACTAAAAGAACAGGTTAATTCATTACGAAAACTGAACGCTTATTTTTTATAGGCGACCCCAGCAACGTTTGGAAAGTTACCAAAAAAAGATTTAATCAAACGATTAATTTATTTTTTCTTTCTTGACTTAGAGTTAGCTCTAGGTTGTAGGATGTAAATAAATGGAGGCGATGATATGTACAGTATTTCAGATGTGGCGCGGGAAACTGGATTTTCTTCTCATACCCTTCGATACTACGAAAAAATTGGATTGCTGGCTGATCCGCTCAGACTGAATGGGAAACGAAGATATACAGAAGGCGACATTCGTTTGCTTCGGTTTATTAAGGCACTGAAAAGTACAGGGATGTCTTTAGAAGATATTCAAGAGTTTTTGGTGGATGGATGTCTAATGGATTGGATCGATTCTGGTCGAGAAAGAAGTGCAAAGGTACAAAAACGAATGGACATTTTACAAAAGCATTTACTTACCTTACAGGAGCAAAGGAATGAAATTGAAAAGGTCATTCAGCTAACAAAGGAGAAGCTTGAATATTACCAAGAAGTGATGGAGGAGAATGAAAATGAGAGGTAAAACCTATGCCATGTTACTGGGGTTTGCGGTGTTTACAGGTGCTACTTTTAATTTGGCCAAATATGCTGTTCACTATTTTTCAGCGGCAAATGCAGCGGGGTGGAGATTTGGGATTGCCGCAACTGTGTTAGTGTTCATCTTAGGTATACAAAAGAAGATTCGATGGGGGATCTTACGGGAATACGGAGGAATTTACGCGATCTTGGGTATAATAGGGGTATTCGGATTTAATTCATTTTTCTTTTCGGGAATAAAATATACCTCGCCCTTGAATGGAGCATTAATTATGGCAACAAACCCTTTACTTACGACCATACTAGCTTATTTTATTCTTAAAAACCCACTCACCAAAAGACAAATGCTCGGCATTATATTTGCGCTTACGGGTGTCATCTTGGTTCTGACTCAAGGGTCGTGGGAAATCATTAGAACACTTTCCCTGTCGATGGGGGATCTCTTGATCTTATTCGGAAATTTATGCTGGGCATTGTATGGCGTATTGGGCAGAAAGTATTTACACAAGAGCTCCTCTATGGAAACAACCACTTACACCATGATCATTGGTGCGGTTTGTCTTATTGTATTATCAGCCTTTTTACCAAGTCCTCCGCTATCAAAAGTGACAGTATCAGCTTGGGGAGCCATTTTGTTCATGGCCATTTTTACAAGTGTTTTGGGATATTTGTGGTGGAATAAAGGTATGGAAACGATCGGGGCAAGCAATACCTCCTTATTCTTTAACCTAGTGCCGGTAGTAACAATGATTCTTTCGATCCTAACAGGAACGGCCATTACTATAGCTCAAGTGTTAGGAACTATTCTGGTAATCTTAGGAGTGCTAACATCAACAGGTATTTTGAAATTGAAAAAAGATCACACCCTTTTATCGCAAAGTACAACTAAAGGTTAACGAAGAAAATTTCCAAAAATAATCGTTATATGGCCATTGACTTTTTGGTTATTGCAGATTATTCTAAGTCATGTAAGTAATTGCTTGCATTCATTGTGGAAAGTTGGATTTTTATGAGTGAGATCAGAAGTACGCCGGATCGAATTATTAAAGCGTTTATTGAATTATTTCGGGACTGTGGGTACAAAGGAGCTACGACACGTGCAGTTGCAGAAAGGGCAGGTGTGAATGAGTTAACCATTTTCCGTCACTTTGGAAATAAAAAGGGCCTTATGGAAGCAGCGCTTCAATCCATATCCTATCAGCCGATGCTGGAAAAAATTATTCATGAAGAAATGACGTGGGATCTGGAGCATGATTTGCGGGTAATCGCAGAGGATTACCTATCGTATATGGAAAAAATCAGTGACTTAGTTCTAATCGGTGTGAGAGAGGCTGAAATGTTTCCCGAGCTTAATGAGATCATAGTGCAAATTTCAAAACAATTAAAGGAAACGATGGTTTCATACTTTACAGAGATGAGCAGAAGGGGCAAGCTAATTGATATTGACGTAGATTTTCAAGTGATGAATTTTATCTGGATGAATTTTGGCTACTTTCTTTCTAAATGCCGGTTTGGTGACAGTGTCATTTCCAGTTCAAAAGACGATTTTATAAAACACAGTATCTTTCTATTTACTAGGGGATTAACACCCTAGTAGTTTTTTGCTACGTATGTAAGTATGCACTTACTTTTAAAGGAGGACTTTTATGAAAACGTTAAAATCATTTTTAAAACATTCCGAGACGTTTATTGGGATGGTTACAGCTTTTGCCTTTTTATTAATATTCTTTTGTGTATGGATGACAGCTTATAATCAACCACAATAAATGGCCGATATTCTTAGCAAGACAAATGATCAATCTAGGTGCTTCCATCCTTTTAACTATTACGACTATATTATTTTTACTAATTTTCCATATTGAAACGAATACAACCTTATTTGCGACAGGGATTTTTCAACTTTTGGTGTATTTCTCTTTCCTCAGCTTAACACAGATGTTTATCGTGGTATTTGGCCCTGCCGGAATGCTATTTAACATTCTGAGCCTTTCTTTGCAGCTGGTGACTTCAGGCGTAATCGTTCCAAAATCGATGTTATCGGGATTTTATCAAACAATCGGTTCTCTTTTACCAGCAACATATGTAGCCGATGGCTATTATACTGTCATTTTTGGGGGAGAGAAACTGACAGCAGATATGAAAATTCTCCTTTCCATATCAGCAGTAAGCCTTTTGGCAGCAAGCATAAGGATTGTACTACAGAAAAACAGCTTATTTACAGTGAAAGAGGTAGAGGATGTGGTTCAATAGATTATGATATGGAAACCGAAAGCAATATACTTCGGTCCTTAGTAAATAAAAAAACCTTCAGGAAAAAGAAAAAGGCGTGAAAACTGTATTCAGTTTACATGCCTTTTTTAAAATATCAAAGATATAGAAGAAGTATACGCCAGAAACCTCCTGACTAGCTCTATACTTTTCAAGAAACTGCAATAAAATCTCCTTTTTCTAAAGCCCTATACTTTATATGAAGGTTGAGTAATTGATCCAATTCTTGACTATATTTTAATGTCTCCTGGTGATGGAGCCCGAATTGACAAGCAATTTCAATCATTTGTTTTCTTTTTTGTTCGATCCGAATTAACAGTAACGTTTCACAAAACATTAAGTGCATGAATAATAGCAACTCCCTAATTTAAGGTTGCAAAAGGAGAAAAAAGTTTACTAGATTGTCAAAATATTCATTTTCTAAACTAACATAATATTCCTTGAATGTAAACGGTTTTTTGGGAAGGGTATACAACATTTTATGAATTTTGGTTGTTTCTAAATGAGAGTTTAGGGTAATTTTGCCGGCTGGTCCCTCATCCCCACGATGAAGGCCAATTTTGCAAGATAGAAACTGAGAACTGTCCTTCATGCCCACGATGAAGGCCAATTTTGCAAGGGCGAAGCCGAAAACTGTCCTTCATGCCCATAATGAAGGACAATTTTGCAAGAGCGAACCCGAGATTTGTCTTTCATCTCCGCTATGAAGGACAATTTTGCAAGAGCACAAACGAGATTTGTCCATCATCAACGCGATGATGGACAGTTTCCAAAAAGAAAAGCTAATTTTGATTTTTATAGAATAAGTATAGGCCTGGTCTTTCATATCCCCTGCTAAAAACTTATTTAGCTTATATTTACCTCAAGAAAAAGTTACTATGCAAATCCCAACAGTAAACCGATCGACATCCTTACGCATTTTCCAAACACGTGAGTTTATGGCATTAGTAAAAACGGATAAAAGTGAAAAAGTCCATTTTTAATGTGTTGACAAAAAAATCAATTGTAATTAAAATGATTACAAGTAATTAAAATGATTACACCTATTGGAGAAGTACCATAAATAAAAATTGGTATCAAAGTTTCCAGAAGTAATGCCATTATAAAACTAAAAAATTTGGAGGTTGTTTAGATGAAACATCTTATTATTTATGCCCACCCACACAAAGAAAGCTTAAATCGCAGTATCTTGGAAACTACGGTTAATACATTAAAGAAAAACGGTCACGAGGTAGTTGTCCGGGATTTATATGCACTTAATTTCCAACCAGTGCTAAAAGCAGAGGATACGTCAGCGATGAGAGCGGGGGAAACTCCAATTGATATTAAAACGGAGCAGGAATATATCACACAAGCTGATGTCATAACATTTATTTATCCTATATGGTGGGCTGGACTGCCAGCGATCCTGAAAGGTTATGTTGACCGAGTTTTATCCTATGGTTTTGCTTATGCATATGGTGAAGCGGGAATTATGAGAATGTTGTCAGGTAAAAAAGGTCTAATCATTAATACACACGGTTCACCGAAGGAACATTATGATGAGAGTGGCATGACAGGAAGTTTGAAAATCACATCTGATATTGGAATCTTTGAGTTTGTTGGTATTGAGCCTGTAGACCATTTGTTTTTTGGAAGTGTCGGCTCCCTCAATGAAGAAGCGTATAAAGGGATGTTAAAGGAAGTAGAAGAAAAGATTGATTCTTTATTCAAACAGCAAGCTTTTGCTAAATAGCTGTTTTTCTTAAAGATCCAGTGAAACGTTACATTTAAAACTACATGATGCAAGGCTGCTTCAATTACAGCCTTGCATTAATTTTTTGATTAAAAGTGGCTTTTTTCTTAAATTTAATTAAATATCAGGAGGAAACTGAAAATGAATTTTCACCGTAAACCTATTTCCTTTGTAGGGAATGTAGAGCTAAAAGTGCAAAATTTAAAACGTTCCTTAGCATTTTATCAAGATGTAATCGGCTTTAAGATCCTTGAAGAAAGCGAAAGAATAGCCCATTTAACAGTAGATGGAAAAACAACATTAGTATCAATGGAACAACCTGAAAATGTAATACCAAAACAAAGACGCACAACAGGCCTATATCATTTTGCTCTTTTGTTGCCTACTCGTGCGGATTTAGGCAAAATTCTAAAACACTTTATTCAAATTGGTTACCCATTACAAGGTGCATCAGACCACCTGGTTAGTGAGGCCATTTATTTAGCTGACCCAGATGGAAATGGGATTGAAATCTATGTAGATCGCGATTCATCCCAATGGGATTGGCAAAACAATGAAGTAGTCATGTCTACCGAACCCTTAAATGTAGAGAGTGTCCTAGCAGATGGCCAAGGTGAATCTTGGGAGGGACTTCCTGCCGGTACTTTAATGGGACATATTCATTTGCATGTATCCGAATTAAAAAGGACTGAGGAATTCTATATTAAGGGACTTGGATTTGAAGTGGTTAGTCGATATGGAACGCAAGCACTCTTTATTTCATCTGGAAAATATCATCACCATATCGGTTTAAATACTTGGAATGGTATTGGAGCACCTAAACCTTCAGAAAATAGTGTTGGTCTCCAATCCTTTACATTAATTCTTCCGAGCGAAGAAGCAAGAATGAATATCGTGACGAACTTGAAGAATATAGGTGCAATCGTCACAGAAGAAAATGGCTCTTTTGCTAGCACAGATCCGTCTGGAAATCGGATATACCTAAATGTATAATGTCTAAACTTTAAGATCAATTTTTCTAACGCTTTATGGAGGGGAAAACTTCGTGTCTTTGCTGTTATTTTCAAATTCAAAATGAGAAGATTTATCTTTCAGGTTAATTTTTATTCTATATGCACAAACTAAAATGATCTGCACCTATTTGTGATAACAGCAAATGAAAGGAAGAGTTCCATGTTTAAAAAACAAACAACCTCCAATTTTATGTTCATTGCTGGAGGCTCTTTACTGTCTAGCGTGTTCAGTATATTTATAATTACAATGTTGGTTAACTTGAATAAAAAACTTAATCAAGTAAGCAAACAAAGTAGTAGAAGTACGTAGTTTCGCAGTGAAGATGTGAATCTCCATCCTTAAGACATTCGAGGACGGACAACCACAACGTCCAACAGGTTATTAGGGATTACAAATATCTTTCTAACCTGTAAAAGTGAAAAGCCGGTAATCCTGATCGAAATAAGGTTTACCGGCTATTTTAGTGACAACAACATATTTTAGAGTGTTTGAAATATTTATTGTAGCTTAGACAACAAGTAATGCTTTTGAAACTTGAAGAGTAGTTTCTTCCTCAGTTAAGATTTTTGATAGTTCAAGTGCGAACGGAAGGGAAGTAGCAGGACCTCTTGACGTAATGATATTCCCATCGACTACTACATTTTCTGGTAAGATGGTTGCTCCAGTAATTTCTGCCTCAATGCCAGGATAGCATGTAGCGTTCTTACCATTTGTTAGACCTGCCTTACCTAATGTCATGGTTGCCCCGCAAATTGCGGCAATGTATTTGCCGTTGCTTTCTGCTTCTTTTAAATGATGATGAAGGTCTGTGTGTTGTAATAAATTGGAGCTTGCCAGATCTCCTCCAGGTAAAATCAGCATATCCACATCACGAACATCTACTTCGGAAAAAATTCGGTCTGTTTCAATAACAATACCGTGATCTCCTCTTACTTGTTTCGTTTCACCCAATGAAACAGATTCCACATTTACTTCAGCTCTACGTAAAACATCAATAATCGTAGTTGCTTCGATCTCTTCAAAACCCTCAATAAGATAAACATAAGCTTTCTTCATTGTGAATCCCTCACTTTTAAAATATAATTTAAAATATGTAATCTAACACAATGAGTATTATAATCTAATATTTGTCGTGTGTCTATTATAAAATTATAAAAAAGAAGGGGTAGTTGTGTTATCAATTGAAAAACAAATATTATTTCTTTTGTCTAGAGCAAAAGAAGTGACGTCTCAAGAGTTTGTCCAGATTTATGAAATGCGCGGATATTCTAAACAATATATCCGCAATGTATTATTTAACCTAAAAAAGAATAAGTTAGTGATCTCTCCTGAAAGATCGATCTACCACATTACTGAAGAAGGCAGCTCTCTCATTAAGACAATTAATAAAAAACCGCTTTATTATAATAAAGACTGGGACGGTGCATGGGATGTCGTTATGTTTGAGTTCCCAGTGGATGAAAGGAAGAAGCGTGATCTGCTTCGCACTCATTTACTCGAATTAGGATTTGGTCTCCTATATAACAGCGTGTACATTTCACCATGGGACCATAAAAAGCAGATCGTAGACTTTTTAGAGCTAAATGAAATGAGAAGTAATTCAACGTATTTCCATGGGAAAATTGTATCTGCTCCTTTAAATCCTGCAGATACGTTTAAAATATGGCCGTTAGAAAACATAAAAAACGAGTATGGAAAATATTGGGATTGGTTCCAAAATGAATTTAAAGTTCAAATTGAGCCTATTAGCCAAGTGAGTGATGATGAGCTTTTTATTAACCATATATTATTAGGTGAAAAGCTGTCTGAAATCATGTTAATGGATCCTATGTTACCTCAACAACTGCTGCCAAGTGATTGGAAGGGGCATCAAATATTTCAGGAGATATATGATTATTTTCTCTTTTTAGGTAGGAGTATCCCGAGGGATTCCAAATACTATCGTTTCGTCACTACTTAAATTTTTGGATAAATTTGTATTAGAAAAGAATAAAACTGCAAAAGACCGCCACTCGAATTGTGGCGGTTTTTTGTGGTTTAAAAAAATGAAAATTTAAAGGAAATTTATACCTTTGTAACACTAAATTAACATTAATAGTATAACGTGGAAAAAAATCGTTGACATGTTTAATGTTGATAATATAACATTCTTTTTGGTAAATAACATCTTAAGTGTTATTTAAAATAAAACAAAGGGAGAGAAGTGATTATGCTATTACAAAAAAGTAACATTAAAAAGCCTACATTTGAAACGATTCAAGAGGCCGCTGAAATCATTAGAAATGGTGGAGTAGTGATTACACCTACTCGGACAAATTACAACGTAATTTGCTCACCGACGAACAAAGATGCCATTAACAAAGTATTTAATATTAAAAAACGCAATAAGTTTGGGCCGTTGACACTTGCCCTTGCAACGCCTAATTGGATTAAAGAATATATTGAATATCCGGAAAACTGTGATCAAAAATTATTAAATAAGGTTTGGCCTGCGGAATTAACCTTAATTTTTAATAAAAACTACCCATTCCCAAGTGAATTAACATGTGGAGCTGATACAATTGGCGTCATGGTACAAGGGAATTCCATTTTACAAGATATTTTGATTGAATTAGGATCTCCAGTTGCTTGTACCTCTGCCAATATTTCAGGTCAAGGAGATTTGCATGTAGATTTTGAAAAGGCTGTGAATGATTTAGGAGAGTTAGTAGACTTGGTGATTGAACCAGAATTTATGCCAAATCAGTTGAAGAAAAACGGTGAAAATATGAGTACTACTATTATTGATTTAACGTTCAATCCACCGATGCTTGTTCGTCGAGGAGTCATTCCAGTTGAAAATATGAAAGAAGTGTTCCCTAACTTGATTGAGGACACAGATGAATATAAACAGAAATTACTTGAACGTATGAACTAGGAGAATCCCACGATGACAAATAGTATTAGATATTTTTATCTATATCGTATTTTCTCGCGTTTGTACTTTCATTTACCCATGTTATTCCTTTTCTTATTCACGAAACATTTTAAGATTTTGGAAATAGAAATACTTCTTGCTGTATACGGAGTCATGATTATTATTTCTTCGAAGTGGAATGTTTACTTGCTTCGATCACTGTCACAAAAATGGGTTGTTGCTATTGGGGAATTATTCAAAGCCCTCGGATTAATTTTAATTATATCTAATTCTCATTTTGGGATGATCTTACTGGCACAATGCTTATCGGGTATTGGCTATAGTATTGCTGCAGGACCTGATTCTAGTTTACTGCGGTCGATATGCAGCCATTTAGATATTGAATCGTATAAGAAAATTGAATCTTCATCAGCAAGTGGAATGTTTTTATCTGTGCTCTTTGCAGGGATTATTGGCAGTATTCTATATGGTTTTAAAGCAGAATATGCTTTTTATGCTTCTATAGCATTTAATGTCCTTTCCATTTTCGTTATTTTACTGGTTCGGGAAGAAAGGCAAGAACAGCCAAATGACCCTGTGGCCAATAAAGTTTCATTAGAATACACAAGCAGTCAAAAGTACTGGATGAACTATTATTCGATCTCTAGAGCTTTTACCCTTGCTCCATTTGTTGGATTTTTACCGTACTTTTTTTATTCTATTCATGTGAATATTTTCTATTTTGGTGCCGTTCTGAGTTTATTTAGTATTACTGGGTTTCTCTCGGCGCGGTATACGGTGCGATTAAGTAAAAAAGTTAGTCCGATTAAACTGACCATCATAAGTATCGTCCTTTCCACTTTGTCCATGTTTATTTTTAGTATGGCGAACCATATGTACCTAGGTTTAATCGCTATTTCATTAATGGGATTGGCATCGGGGGGAATCCGTCCTCTGACTGTCAGCAATCTCAATTATACGGATATGAAGCCAAATCAGCGCACTGCTTTATTATCTGCTATGGAGCGAAAATATGGATTTTGGAATGCGATCTTGTTAGTTTTAGGCGGATATGGAATAGAAAAAGTAGGATTCCAATCGGTCATGGTTTACTTATCTGTTTTTTTCATCATTCTTACTTTAAGTATCACAAAACCTAGCTTTAGCTCGAAAAAGAAGGAATCTTTAATCAACCAAAGTTAGATTTTTCATGGTGGTAACCATATCAAAAAAAGAGAAATGAGGTTAATAGATGAAGCCCCTAAAACAGATTAGCATTTTTGATACAACACTCCGTGACGGAGAGCAAGCTCCAGGTAATTCCATGACCTATGATCAAAAACTAGAGATTTTCTCGGCGTTGGATTCTATTGGTGTGAATGTGATAGAAACGGGATTCCCCTCAGCAACAGAATACGATTTCAATGTAACAAAAGAATTAGGGAAGTTATCGCGAAATGCAAAAATATGTACATTTTCACGTGCTAATGTAACTGACCTTGATGTTTCGATTAAGGCATTAAATGGAGCTAGTAATTTCCAAGTTCAAATTTTGGTAGTGGGATCAGAAATCCACCTTGAGCATAAACGGCAAATAACAGCGGAATCAGCCATCCAGGAAGCTGTTTCTTCTGTCCGTTATTTACGCTCCCACGGGATCCAGGATATATCCGTCATTATCGAGGACGCCACTCGTGGAAGTTATGACTATTTGAAGAGGTTAATTCATCATAGTGTGGAAGCGGGTGCTACAACAGTCGTACTTGCAGATACAGTAGGATGTTCCATTCCTGAAGAATTTGGAAATTTAGTGAAAAATGTTCGTGGATGGATTGGATCCAATATAAAACTTTCCGTCCATTGCCATGATGATCTTGGCCTGGCGTTAGCTAACTCATTAGCAGGCATTGCTTATGGAGCGGATGAGGTACAAACAACTCTTTGCGGAATAGGAGAACGTGCAGGAAATACTGCGTTAGAAGAATTGGTTGCTGTTATGCTTTATAAAAAGGATCTCTATAATTGTTATACAGATATTGATAATCTTAAAATATATGAGGCCTGCCAATTGTTAATAAATAAAATAAACCTTCCGATGACGCGCTATAAATCTATCATTGGTGATTATGTATTTTCTACTGAAGCGGGTATCCATCAACAAGGGATGATTAGAAATCCTCTTACCTATGAATTTGTAGAGCCTCACAAATTTGGAAGAGAGCGCAGGATGATTATTGGACCGCATTCTGGAAGGAGCATACTGCGAGACGGCTTAGAAAAGCAAGATATCAAAGTCGACCCTTATTTGATTGATCAACTTTACAATGTGATCATGGCATCAGGTGATTTTGACCAGATCAATGATCCGGAATGTTTAATGAATAAGTATTTAGAACTTAAATCAACAATGCTGACCACAGTAATATAGTTGAGTCATGCGCTGCGAGCTTAACATTCATTCTCTAACGATTGAATATGTTAACCAATTTGTGCATTCCATTTGAAAAGGTTTTAGGCAAAGGGATGCCTTGTCCGCCCGTGATGCCAGCAGCTACGGGGCTTCAATGAAAATTCATTTTGTCAATTTTAAAAAGCCGGGTGCCTGCTTTCCAAGAGGTTCCGGCTTTCATTTTTAAAAGAAACATGCTTTTTGCAGGAAAGGTATATAAAAATAGAGTTACACAAGGGGCTGCTTCGGCAGGTACTTGTTTTTGTTAAATAACCATTAGACTGTTAAATCTATATTTTGTCTTAAGTTTTCTTTTATAATTGTCCGGCGCCATAAGAATAGGGAATAGAAAAATAAAATCGCAACAATAATGTAATCATAAGTAACGGGTCCTTGAATATGCCCCATAAAATTAAGAAAGTCATTTAATGAATGAAAAATGATCGCTATAATAATGGATTGGTTATTTAAAATAAGCATGGAAAGGGCAAGGCCCACTAAAAATGCGTAGATGATTTGTAAAATAGTTGCCTCGATGGATTGTCCTCCGATCAGCTGTAATAAATGAGTTATACCAAATAGAAAACTTGATAGTATAACAGCCTTTTTTACGCCTTTTGGAAGTAATATTCTAAGCATAAATCCACGAAAGAAAGTTTCTTCAATAAATCCAACCGTAAAAAATTGCATAATAAACATTAATAATAAATTAGATATTGATGAAGTATTTAATCCTTTGTTTCCAGTTATTATAACCATTAAAACAATCAACAATGGGAAAAGCAATAAAACACTATTTTTCGTGAATGCTATCTTATGATCGAAAAAATAATACCTCCAATTATTCCTCGTAAGAAGGTATATAAAAATACCAAATGCAAGCGGAACAAGTCCAATAAACTGTAATACTGGGTTAGAAGGTTTTGTAATAGATACAGTGGCACCATTCGCCACATAAAAAAACATTAATAAAAATTCCAATCCTATGATTTTTAAAACGATAGTTTTGTTTTTTGTCATTAAGGAAAAGCCCCCTGCTTCAGAACTTTAATCTGTATATCATCTTTATTTTTTAACTGTTTTCGTTTGTAGATTATTTTGTGAATAACCAAGACTCCCGCGTGTCCATACCAGAATGAGGAATGCTATAAAAACAAATCCTGGAAGGAAGAGCAAATCTGTTCTGGTCAAAAGAGGTGTTGAAAGATAGGATTGTAGTGTTCCAAATGTATTAATACTGGTATGTAGCAAAATAGCCATAAATAAGCTGCCTTGAGTATGATTGAATACCCAAGTCATAATGATCGAAATGGCGATACACATCACTATAAATATCGGTAAATTAATATAAAAAATTGATAAATCTGCACCCGGCCCACCCCTTTGAGCTGATGTGAGGAAATGCGGCAAATGCCATAGCGCCCATAAAACCCCGATGAGTAAAGATGCTTTCAATCCCCCATATCTTGCCTGCATTCTTGGTAAGGCGAAGCCGCGCCACCCTATTTCCTCGGCCAATGGTCCGCCAAAAAAGTAAATAACAATAAATTTTATAGGATATCCCAAAAAGTAAGAAGAAATGTCGTGGAATCTAGGCATATAGCCAATTAAGAAAATCATTCCTAAAAAAATTGCAGCAGGAATTCCAATTAGAATAAAAATATACCATTTCCAATCGACTCGGGTTTGCTTTAAGCTATTCCTCTGATTTATCCAAGCTGCTTTACCGCCAATGACTTGATTCATGAGATAAGCGGCAAATGCCGGACCAACAAACGGATTAAGAACAAAGAAAATGACGAAAAACTTAGTGTTGGGTAAAATATTCCATTGCGATAATATATAAGGAATTAAGGTTATCCATGAGAATGCGAATGCCATGACAAAGAATGAGATCAAAGGTTTGCTTTCTAATAATTTCTTCAGACCAGACGATGGTGTTGCTTGTGTTTCAATAAAAGAGTTCAACATAATCAGCCCCTTCATTTATTAATTATAGAGTCTTACTGAAAACTAACATCCAACTGAAACTTTCTAATGAATGGTCCCGGATCGTAAGGTGTTACGATGGCTCTTGATTCCATCTCTTAAGCAAGGCTATAAATGTATTATAGGACCATAGAGAGGAATAATTTAGTAACCAATGTCAACAGTTGACGGGTTACTTTCGTCATCATTTTATATGACTTTGGTGTATGTTCTTTGCAAGCGACTTATTATGATGATTTTAAGATAAAAACAATTTTCTAATCTTTTTACAATTGCAGAATGTAAAAGATGTAAAGTAAAAGGTGATTTAGTTAATTATGGATATTATGGTGTATAATGGACGTTGAATCTTGGGAATGAGCTGCTAATTACGGCAGCCCTTTTTTGAATTCAGTTTCTTGAAGTAGTGGTTACTATTTTTCGACGAAAGAAGATGAGAATAATGAGTGAGAAGCTCAAAATCTTTGATGAAAATAGAAAAGAAATAGGAATAGCGGAAAGAAGTGAGGTACATAAGAGGGGATATTGGCACGAAACGTTCCATTGTTGGTTTGTAAATAAAATAGACGGAATTTATTATATTTATTTTCAAATACGAAGCAATCAGAAAAAGGATTTTCCTAATCTTTTAGATATAACCGCTGCTGGACATATCATGGCTAATGAATGTGTTTCTGATGGTATTAGAGAAGTAAAAGAGGAATTAGGAGTAGAAGTTAGCATAGAGGATTTAGCCCCTTTGGGAGTAATGGAAGATCGCATCATTACGGACCGTTTCATAGATAAAGAATTCGGGCATGTATATTTATATTTTATGAAAAGTACAGAGGAGTTCCTGATAGATAGAGAAGAGGTTTCCGGAGTGGTCAAGACAAAGTTCAAAGATTTCCATCATTTGTGTTTAAGAGAAACAGAGGAAATAATCGTGGAAGGATTTGAATTGGATGAGCTTGGGGAGAAAATGCCTTTTAAAAAGCCAGTCGGTTTAGAGCAATTTGTCCCTCATCAAAAGGAGTATTTAGAAACGGTAGTAAAGTTAATCGCTAATAGGATAACAGAGGGCAAAATCTAAACTTTTGGTATGACCATTGTAATAAGGGAAGATGATCAAAAATGATAGAGATTGAAAAGCAAAAAATGAACGATGAGAAGTCTGCTATTCCCATTTCACATCAGGAGTTTATAGAACAAAAGAAACCAGCACCGATTCAAAAAAAGAAACCTCTTCCTTCACTTGAATGGTTAGTAGGGCTTATAGATATTCTAGTGGATTTTTTCACGTCGTTTTGAAACAATACAAACTTACATAATGTAGGTTATTAAAGGAAGGAGGGAGCTATCTGAAGCGTATAAAGGTAATTTTTTTATTCATTTTATTATTAACGATATCAATGGGATGTTCCAATCAGAAAACGGAGAATGTATCTTCTGCAAGCTGGGCCTACGCTTTTGTCGTCTGGAATGGATATGTATACAAAATTACTAATGAGAAGGTAGAGCAAATTGATCGGGAAATCGGAGAAGTAACCATATATTCAGACAGAGAAGGAACCTATCCAGGAAACTTCTCAAACTCCTATAAAAAAGGAACAAAATATTATTCCATAAAAGGAATTAGTTCTGATCAAGCAATCGCCATTCAAGAACAAAATGGGAAGTATTTAAAAGCAATAAGAGACCATAGATACAGAGAGCAATGATTTATTTCAGTTTGTGGAGCATTCCTTGAAGGCTCAGCTATTGCTGCTTGCTTAGAATAAAACAGTTGTATTCGTCTATAAATGGACAAATCGAAAAAATAGCCCTTGAGGAACATGCTCAAGGGCTTCCAGAACTATATGAAAAGGGGGTTAGTTGAAAAAGTTTTTCAACTTTCATGCTTGTATCATACCCAATAAAACTTAACAAATTATTAATTTATTGTTTTTTTATGGATAAGCCCAAAGCAAAACAATCGAGCATATATTCATAAAGGGTGATGAATATGGATAGATATCTTCGACAAAGTATTAAAATCAATTTTTGAAAATCGGCGAAATGGGTAATACTGCTGTTTTGCAAATTGGTACTGCTGGTACGATTAAACGAACCTCAAAACTACATGGATATTCTATAGCGGCTCCATCACCTATGCAATTAGCTCCTGCTGTTCCTTTACAATCCCCAGTACGTGTAAAGGGATAATAGCAACAATTTTATTTATAAAGCACCCATCGAATTGTTTTATACCTTCTTGCTGTCTTTTTTAAATCTCCCTAAAACAAAATCTCCAATCATATCAGCGAATCTTTTTTGAAAAATAAACCACAATTAAACTGATCTGACTACAATTCAAAATTCGAAAAAATGGCGAAATCAATTAAGTGGTTTTGCTTTATTATTTTTCGGAAAGTTTGAACCTTTCAAATAGCGGTTACGGCATATTTCGTACGGTGTTTATAAATAAAGTCTCCTGGTAAAGAGAACAATTATTAGTAGAGGATGATGATTCCGCATAAATTTTCTAACATGATTCCAAGGAGACCACCATGAAAAAGACAAAAATTACAGCAATTGTTGCCTTAGCCATTACCGTTTCTGTAAGTGCACTATTGATAGTCTTTCACTCCGCTGCCAATGGTAAACCTACTGTCAACCAAAAAAGGAATACCCTTAATTCCGTGAATATGGCCAAAAAGGAGAGGAAGGTGCCCACCGATAAACCAAAAGACATGCAAAAAAATAAACTTAGTGGGATCTCTATGAATAAAGAGAGGAACATGCCTGTCCTGCTCCATAATCTTTCGAGTAAGAGGGGTATTCCGATTCTGTTATATCATCACATCCTGAAAAGGAGCGAGAATACATTTACTAGGGACCCCGCGGTTATTAATCTGGAAGCGTTTGAAGAACAGATGAAATATTTATATGATCTGAAATACCATATTGCCACCATGGCGGAACTCGAATCCTATCTGCATGGAGGGGAAGTTCCGAATAAAACGGTAGTGATTTCTTTTGATGATGGTCTTAAAACCAATTATATTTATGCCTATCCAATTTTAAAAAAATACAATTTTAGAGCAATCAATTTTTTGATTACAGGTCGATTGGCCCAAAAACCAGTTCCTTTTCAGCCTGAAAAACTACAATACCTAAGCTGGCCAGAGGTTGATGCGATGAGAGATGTGTTTGAGTATGGCAGCCATACAAATGCACTCCATGATAAAGTACTCGGTTTCCCAGGCTTAATTGCCGAACCTGATCAAGTCATCTTAAATGATCTAACGATAAGCAAAAATCTTCTCAAAACCAATTTCTTTGCCTACCCGTTCGGTGCTTTTAATGACCGAGCCATCCGTCTGCTAAAATTGGCCGGGTATCAATACGCTTTTACAACAATTCCTGTAGACGCAAGATTCGGTGACAATCCGTATACGATAGGGAGAATCGCGATATACCCAAATACAGATCTAGATCAGTTTATAAAAATCGTCCAGACAATAAAATGATTTTTTGTTAGGGAGTTTTATAAGAAGCGAAGTGGAGAAGAAAAATCTTAAATGAGGCTAAAGAGAGTCTCTTAAAACAGAATCTATTGAAAAAAGAACATTTTTTACAAAAACTTAGGAGAAAACGAAAAGACATTGTAGGCACGCATCATTATGATGGGTGCCTTTTGGTAAACACAAAATAATTTTGGGGAAATAAGTAAAGGATGGAGGCTGGGGCAAGTTTTTTCGAGAAGGTGATTCAACTAAACAAAACATTCAGTCTGATTAATAACCTGTCTTTCAAACAAAGGGTGAATGTAAAACCTTTAATTTTTCAACATGTGTAAATCCATCTAATTGAGTTTTTATCGACATAATCACGCTTGATTCTTCCTAATCAAGCGTTTAATTAAATGTTGTCTAAAGTCTTTTAATAAGCGGACTTTACCCTTCTATACATAAAAAAATTTGTTGTGGAAAAGTAGACTTTTTATGATTTATTCACCATTCCAGATAGAAAAACTGAATACCTACAAAATATGACAGATGTATACATAATGCGATGTTAACCAAGCGTTTGATTAACTCTCAGCTGTCGCCTACTGCAACATGGTCTTTCTTTGAAAAATGAATAAAAGGATTGTCGTAATTTGTGCGACTCCGCTAAGTGATTGTTTTAATTTTATTTATTAATTAAATAATGAATCTGTTGGTAAAAGAAGGAACTTTGACTTTTACAAAGAATGTTTAAGGGTGAACTTATTTCGGAGGGGGATTCAAGGATGTCTCTCAATGTCCTGCGGAGTATGGAACAGGGGAGACCTTGCTTATCACTAATATAGAGAATGAACATCGTCTTAATTTATGGGGAGGCAGAAATGATGGCAGGATACATAGAACAAATAAGGGAACAAATCGGCAATAGCCCCATAATATTAGTTGGTTCAGCCATAATTGTTATGAATGATAAAAAAGAGATCTTATTCCAACAACGTTCCGATACAGAGGAATGGGGATTGCCAGGTGGATCAATGGAAACGGGCGAAAGTTTAGAAGAAACTGCTGAACGTGAGCTCATTGAAGAAACTGGTTTAAAGGCGAAAAAATTGAAGCTTATGGATATTTTGTCAGGAAAAGAGCTTTATTTTAAACATCCTAATGGTGATGAAGTGTATAACGTTATATGTGTTTACATGGCAGAAGGTATAAGTGGTGAGTTGGAAAAAAACGGCAGTGAAAGTTTGAATTTGAAGTATTTTTCCACCAAAGAATTGCCGCCCCACATGGATCAAAGGGCGAAGTTAATTATTGATAAATATTTCAACGAGATTTAACTTATTTGGGATATCTATCTGTTGGAAATAATAGCAAAAGGTATCCTTCTAAACTTGTT
Source organism: Neobacillus endophyticus (assembly GCF_013248975.1). GTDB lineage: Bacteria > Bacillota > Bacilli > Bacillales > Cytobacillaceae > Neobacillus > Neobacillus endophyticus. Next base: position 1,279,715 of record NZ_JABRWH010000001.1, on the reverse strand, counting down.
AAAGGGATTCCTTAAGTATTAGTAGCGTTTCTATAAGTAGCAGAAACACTATTTTAGAAAATGGGAAAAAATAGTATTTTATAGTATAATATTTATTGAAAATTATGGAAGGGTGAAACCGCATGAAATTATCTGTTATTAATAGTGTTCGAACTAATAATTTTAACGATCGTCTCTTAATGCAAAAGATAACAGACTTGTGGAAGGAAGCTTCTAGCCAACTAAATAGCCAAGAGATAATCGCCTATGGAGTCTATCATGATTATGAGAGCAATTATAAAGGCGATTATTCATTAAGTATTGCAATAGAAGAAAGTGAAGCAGAATCACTGCTGGAAATACCGGATAACGGAAAATATGAAATTTTTAATGTGAATACTGGAGAAGAACAAGGAATAATCAATACTTGGAAAAAGATATGGGAGCTTGAGGAGGCAGGTACGTTGGAGAGAGCCTACACATTCGATTTCGAGAAATACTTCCCCAATGGAGAAATTGAGGTTCATATAGCGATTAAATAGAATGTAAAAGAACAATAGAGGAATGGCCGAAACATAGATTACAGGTGAATGTTAGATGGTGGATTGGTTAAACTATCTCTAAATTTTGGGGATTAACTTGTTTTTCCTTCTTTGATTTTGGATCCGGAGTAAAAAGAGGATAGTATCACGAACAAAAAGGACCAATTGGTCCTTTTTGTCGTTGGTTATTATTTCCTTGCAGAATGTTTCATTCGATAAAGAATGGATGCCATTAAGTTAGCCAGTAAGAATAATGCATTACTCTGGACATTATATTGAAGTTCTAGTTCACTCGCACTCATTCTATCGTACATGTCCCCTTGACCTAACCCTTTTAACCTATTCACTTTTTCTTGTTGCTTCAAAGCAACCAAGAACCGGTATTGGAAAGGTAGAAGGATGAAGGATAATAGAATATACAAGAGAACGATACTGAAGAAAACACCAAGTAGCATGATGAAACAATCTCCCGTCAAATTTATGTAAAACCATTATACCTGCCAAAAGAGTGCCAGGCACCTAAAAGAACATGTCATGGTTCTTTCGGGTGCCTGACACCATCATTATTGAAAAGACTTAATTATACGATAAAGAACACTATGGTTTTTATCCAATGTTGATAAAAATTCATTATCTGAAGCATCGGGGCTCAAGAATTTGGTTCTATTGACTTTTTTAGCTGTGACTTTTTTGTTTACATTCCAAACTTCGGAGGTTACTTTAAGGGAGATTCCTTCTAAACCGCCATTATCTGTCGGTAACTTTCTTAATGTGATTTCGGTGAAAGATTTTCTTTCATTAAAGTTTTTATCTAGTAAAATATCAGTTTTCAAGAAGTTACTGCGATCAAATGCACCTGATTTTTTCATATCCGGAAGCTCTTGATTGAACTGATCCTTAAACTGCTGGATGAATTGCTTAAGCTGTGCTGCTGTAAATACCGTAGAATCGCCAGTCATTTTATTTAGTTCATTGACAACAGTAGCTGCTTGCTGGAGTCCGTTTTGATCATTGGCCAGATTATCAAGGAATTTTAATAGTAAACCAGGTACTTCATCTGCATATATTTCGGCATGAACTTTATGACCTGTTATTTTTTCGCCATGGACGGTATAGTGTACATTTGTTTGGACGTTAATATGATTCGGGTTTGGCAGATCCTTTACGATAGATGGCAGCAATTTGGCTTGAATACTTTGTACCATTTGTTGATTTGGTGCATCACCTTGCTGCACAGGAATGCGGATCGCTTTTGAAGCATTATCAAGCAATAATACCATCTGGGTTTTATCTGAATATAACTGGAATGGGATCTTGCCTTGTTTTAATTGAACAAAACCTCCTAATGAGACAGTATTAGCGTTTTGCATGTTTGTTTGCACTTCAAACTTCATATTATTCAATAGATTTAATAGTTTTAAAAACTGTTTATCTTTTACGTTTGCAGCCTTATAAGAAAGATTGAGTGTAGCGGTTGTATAGCTCTGAGATGACTGAACTTTTTGATTATTCAGGATCATTTGATTTAAGTTAACACCTTTTACGGAATCGCATGCAGTCATGAGTAAGATCGATGCTACAATGACTAGAAATAGTTTTTTAAACATAAAATTCCCCTTTTTTAGCCCCACATAAGCTTTTCTATTAGTCTCTGTGGAATATTTTTATCATTCTACAAGAATATAACATTTTCGATATGAAAATACCATATTAATTCCAATCGGGTCTATTAAATTTTTAATAGAAAGACATTTTCTTGACAATTTTTTTAAATCCTTACTAAAAGGAAATATTTGAATGATTGAAACCGTAATATCTGTGCATTAGAAACCGGAACCTTATGTATTGATACGTATTAAAGTTAGTTGTTGATTTGGAATAAATTGTATGACTAATTCGCTATTTAAAATGATATAGGCGGGCAGGATATCATGAAGCACGGTGATACTATTATAGAAATAATTTTTAATTCTAATAAGTTTGCAGGGATTAAGAAGGGGGTGGAATTTTTTGTATTTTTCTTTTTTCCATCTTGCAGATATCCATTACAAACAAAATAATAATCGTGACGGTAATCCAGGTTATTTTAGTAGTTCTGATCCTGTATTTTATAGGAAAAATACTTATTTATAATAGAAGGGAAAATAAAAAGACAAGTTTAATGGACAAAGTTTTGTTGATTGTCACCTTTATTTTAGTGATATACAATACATTTTCTCTAATAAAAATTTAGAACCAGTTGAGCCGAAGAAGAAGTTATTAGGAATTTATGATAAACATGAAGGTACATGTAAAATTTTATGTAATGAAGAGTATGGACAAATGAAAATCCCCCCACCGTAAATAGTGAGGGGGGAAAGATGTTAATATCCAAATGGTCCAGTTGGACAGCAAGGGTTATATGGTGCACCGCACATGGTATGAGTTTCACAGCATTCATTTACACATGATTCTGTGTGTGGGAAAAAGTGCTGATGGTGAATCATATGCTTGTTGACTGTAGTCGTATGTGATGGGTGGACATGTGTTACAACTTTATTAAACACGTTTGTTTTAACGTATTCCTGACCAGGGGAAACGAGCGGCGGATCATACTGAGCAGGAAAAACCTGCGGCGGACAATACTGTGGACATGGCTGCGGCGGACAGAATCCGCCTGGCATAGACGGCAGTTGGTTTGGCATCATATTAGGCATCGCATTTGGCATCACATTTGGTGGAAAACCGCCTAATCCCATATTTCTTTTCATAGTTAAATGACCTCCATATGAATTTGTCTTGTTACATCAACAGTTTATGTGAACCTTTGTGTATTCGGACTAGTTGTATACCTATTTTTGTCCATGTTTTTTATAGTCCCGAAGTTTTTGTGAAGTAAAACGTAAAGGCGTTAACCATTATTTTTATTGGAACGATTGTAGTTGAATTTTGTGGGAATGCTCAAGGATTACAAAAAATGAACTTTTAGTAGGCGGAAAAATATAATAGGGGGATAAAATGACTAAGATTCAGAAGAAGAAAGAGAGTTTGATTATTGTCCTACACGAAATTTATGGCATTAATCAACATATAAAGAGCTTTTGTGAAATTTTATCAGACCAGGATTATGACGTGATCTGTCCTAATTTATTAGAGCAAGACGGGCCTTTTGATTATTCTGAAGAGATGATAGCTTATCGTCATTTTATGGAAAATGTAGGGTTCATGGGTGCAGTAAAAAAAATAAAGAATCTATTATTAGATGTTAGAGTTCAATACCGCAAAATATATTTGATTGGTTTTAGTGTCGGAGCAACTGTTGCATGGGTTTGCAGTGAGGAAGAGGGGCTTAATGGAATAGTAGGCTACTATGGTTCGAGAATTAGGAGTTACAAAGAAATAGTGCCAAAATGCCCTGCTATTTTATTCTTTCCAGAACAAGAACCATCTTTTAATGTGGACGAGTTAATTTCCTATTTAAATAGAAGAAATATCGAAATACATAAACTCAATGGTCAACATGGATTTAGTGACCCGTACTCTACAAAATACAATGCTGAATCATCTCGAAGTGCCTTCAATGAAACGCTGGCTTTTTTAAAGAAATATGGTGAAAAATGAGCCTGCAGGAAAATCCTTTACTAGAAATAGATTCTCCCCCCTCTATTTAAATTGGCGGGGGGAAGCTATAAATATCGTATTATTTCTACACGATTCTTTGCATGAATACCTTTTATTTCAGCTATATTTGAGGTTTGCCTTCGATTACAGTTATGAAGCGATTATTCCAAATAGATTCATGATGATGAATGATGTCACTTGCCTTTAAAACAGGACCATTTAATGTACTATGTGTCTCTTTGAATAGAAGATTCTTTTGAAATCCTAAACTATACGCAGCCCTAATCGTTGTGTCGAGGCAAAACTCCGTCTGCGCTCCTGCAAAAATCAGTTGGTCTATTTCATTACTTTTTAAGTAAGCCAATAGCTCCGTTTGATAGAAGGAATCCCACTTTGTTTTTTGAATCACTTTATCAGAATCGGAAATAAGTAAATTTTTATGAAGCTTCCAGTCATCTTTTCCTTCATAAAGCTCGGATTCCTCCTGTTGATCGGTATGTTGAATGAAAATTACTTTTATATTTTTTTCATGAGCCTGTTTAATTAGCTTGTTAATATTACTAACTAATTGCTCCTTATTAAATAAATAGTTATGTGGTTCATTGAAAAAAACCTCCTGCATATCCACGATAATAAGAGCCTGTTTCATTCGATTACACGTCCTTCCAGTTTTATTTACTATAACAATTGACTATAAGATTCTGCAAAGAAAAAAGATCTGCTTAAATTTGGAAGATTTGGTAAATTGGAATAAAATAGAATTATAGATTGTTACTGGTGTCATATTTGGCAATTCTCTTTTGAAGGAAACATAAGATGTCGTTAGAACAAGGGCTGTTGAGGGAGCTCCATTTCTTCTTCAATTGCGCATGAAAAAATCGGATCAAACCCAAATATCATTAAAATAATAAAGGCACTTTTTTATGGGGGAGGTTTACCGATGAATGCTTATGCCGCCTTTTTCATCTTGTTCATTCCTGTTTTGCTGATTTATGGTACAATTCAATATTTTTCATTTAAAAACTGGACATCGGTATATATTGCCTTGAATGATGACAGTTATTTTCAAGCGATTAGTAAACTAAAACAGGCAGGCGTGCGGTACAAGATAAAATCTTCATTTGATCAAACTTCAACACCCATGTTCGGAGGAAACCGCCAAAGACATTACGAAATATATGTGAAGGAAAAAGATGCTCATTATGCAAGCCAACAATTGTATTCATAAATAGAACATTTGAAAATTATGGTTCGAATGTACGGACAGTTAATGTATGTTTTGAAAAATCCAGCAATGATATAAATGAGAGCAAAAGCTAATTCTATTATTTACTTTGTTCGATCGTTCACTGCTATTGCAATCTTTTTTTGTTTATACAAATGGCTATGTTAAAGGTTATTGTTACTTGGAACGAACATCAACTTCAAGTAAAAGAATCATATAACAGGAATTGAAAAAGAGGAGCGGAAAAGGATGAAGAGAAGAGAGTTACGGTTATCCTCCTTGCCAGATTTTGAACCTGATATTGGTCGATGGATGTGGTGTTTAGAAGATGTGCGGAGAACCTTATTAGAAAAAATATCAGGAATCAGCCAGGCTCATCTTGATACAAGACTAAATAACGGGCACTCCATCGGGTCGTTGATATACCACATTGCATTAATAGAAGCAGATTGGCTTTATGTAGAAATCCTAGGTTGTGAATGGGATCCAAAAATCCTCTCGTTATTTCCCCAAGAAGTACGCAATAATGATGACACTTTGACGCATATTGAGGGGCACGATTTAGAGGAGCATTTACATCGTCTAAAATCTGTCCGTGATGAATTGCTTTTCCATATTCGTTCAATGGATATAAAAACTTGGCGTGAACCAAGAGTTCTCCCTCAATACGATGTAACACCTGAGTGGGTGATCTACCATCTTATTGAACACGAATCCCATCATAGAGGCCAAATTTTTCAGATGCTTTCCATATTACAAAGTAATCTAAGCTGATTAAATGGACGATAGAAGTTAGGGGATGGTATAGGAGCGTCATTCCTTTGTTTACATGGGTCGTTTCTGTAATAAACTGAAACGCCTTTTTCACTTATCATGCAGGTAAGTAATTCTGAATAAATGGTAAAAACTGTCGGAAAATAAAGTAAAAAAACATGTGGCAAAGGATTCAATCGAATGGTAAATTTCGCTATAATGGTAATTTAAAGGGGGTGCTTACTGATGGAGAATCCTTTAAGATTGTCTGGTACTTCTTCCACTCATGCAAAGCCTAGTATTGGAAAGGCGATACTTTGCATGGGGCGAAACATTTAATTTTATCGCTGAACAAGCTTTTCTAATATTTTGGCTTTGCACCTTATTTTTTTCAAAATCAAAATAAGGGGCGGGCAAAATGAAATATATGAATGCAAGCGAAGTTTTACCTGAGAATCTAATTTTGGAAATCCAAAAGTATGTTCAGGGGAAAACGCTGTATATTCCTAAACCGGAAACGGAGTATCGGAAATGGGGAACTTCAAGTGGCGGAAGAAGGCTACTTGATCGCCGTAATGAGGCCATTAGAAATTCTTTTATAAGTGGCAGCAGTATCGAGCAATTAGCTAACGAATATTACCTCTCCACCGAAACCATTAAGAAAATTGTTTATTCACATAAAAAGTAGGTAAGAAGCACTGATGAAAAATCGTTCATCAGTGCTTTTTTATGTAAAAAACGTTTCTAAGTCATTTTCTCCATATTAGAAGTTTGCTGCATTTTTTAAAATAAAGGTAAAGTGACCTCAGTAAACATGATGGGAGAGACATGTAATGTCCGAAAAATTTATTAAAAATGAACAGTTGAATTTTATAAATAAACAGATTGCTTTAATTAAGGATAGCAGCAAAAAGAATGTACCTCCGACCGTTTTAGCTGCTGTGATTGACTTAGCTCATACCAAAATCTTGGACCTCTTTCCAAATGCATCAGTGGATCAACAGGAAATGCTGGATCTTTCCAAACTGAAAACAGATGATGAGTTTGAGCGATATATCCAGCGTCTTTCGACCTTTTTGCTGCCTTTTCCAAAAGTCACCGAGCAGCAACTGAAAAAGATGTTTCCGAAGAATAAGAAATTAAAGCTGCCGGATTTATCGAAAATAGACCACAGCCAGCTGACCTACTTAAGCTGGAACGACCTTGGGTCCAATAAAAAATTTATTGTATATGAGCTGGAGGGGAAAATCGTCGGCATTGAATGTAAATTTTCCCCCACTAGTAAAACTAATATATGTTCCATCTGTAATAGCTTTGGTGACGTCGCCTACTTCTCCACCGTCACAAAAGCGAAAAAAGCCAAAAACCCGGATTATTACAAAGCCATCGGCAACCTAATTTGCGCCGACAGCAGCGAATGCAATAAAAAAATAACCAACGTCCAATACCTAACCACCTTTCTAAAAGAATCACTGGGAATGTGAAAATTTCACATGGTGCCTGACACCATTGTGGATAACTAGACAAGGATGGGGCAAACTGGTGTTAAATTCTTGATAAAGGTGAATTTAGAAAATGAGGCCGTTGGTTAGCGAGGATGAGATTAGAAGTTCGGATCGGTTTTTTCAAAGGATTCATCGAGTAGAGGCGGAGTATGCCGCTTATTGGAGGGAGCATACTTTGTGGCACTGGGAGTTTTGGCTTTCAGTAGCTTTAGCGATTATTCCTTGGTTTGTTTGGTTGATACTGCGGAAGCGTGGAAGTGAGGCAAGGTTGCTGTTAGCTGGGATTTTTGGTTTAAGTATAGCTTCTTGGTTAGATTTTTTGGGATTAGTATTTGGGTTATGGCATTATTCGGGTAGAGTATTGCCTACCATTCCAGCGTTTTTTCCTTGGGATTTTACTTTAGTTCCCGTCACACTCATGCTTTGGCTGCAATTTAAACCAACTGTTCATCCCTTTTTAAAAGCCATCATTTATGCAGCTTTAACTTCTTTTATAGGTGAGCCTTTATTTGAATGGATTGGATTTTATTCTACGATTAAGTGGAATGTATTTTATTCCTTTCCAATTTATATGGCTATTTATCTGCTTGCTTATCGGATTAGTAAGGCTAAATCATTTGATCCTTTGTAATTCCGAATACATTATGAAATTCATTAGGTAATGAAGTTCGAAAAAAATCTTTAGAACATTTGCATGAGCAATAAGATGGTAATGGATCCGAATATTAATAGCTCGTTAAACGGACGGTCACTATTATGAAGGTGGGGATTGCAGAGGCAATCCCTTTTTCATGACAATAAGGAGAATATTAGTTAAAATAAGGGTGTAGTGACTTATATTGGTAATTTCGTAATAAAATAAGGAGAGATATGATGAGTAATTCTGAAATCTGGAATAATGTAGACCTTTATTTTAACGATAAGCTCCATACGTCTGATTCTATTATGAATTCCATATTGAAAGCTAATTCCGAAGCACATTTACCTGCCATTGATGTTACTCCAAACCAAGGGAAGTTTCTTTATTTACTAGCGAAGCTTAAAAATGCAAAAAATATTTTGGAAATTGGTACTCTTGGGGGCTTTAGCAGCGTGTGGCTTGGAAGGGCATTGCCGGAAGACGGGCATCTCATCACACTGGAATACGAAAAGAAACATGCGAAAGTGGCAAAAGAAAATATTAAATTAGCGGGATTAGAAAATAAAATTGAGGTTATTGTAGGACCTGCACTTGAAACATTACCAACCCTTAAAGAAAAAGGAATCTCTTTCTTTGATTTGATCTTTATTGATGCGGATAAGCCCAACAATCCACACTATTTAAAATGGGCATTGGAATATTCCAGACCAGGAACAGTAATCATTGGCGATAATGTGGTTCGTGATGGGCGGGTGGTGGATGAGAAGAGTCAAGATGCAGGTGTTCAAGGAATACGGCAATTTATTGAGTTGTTATCTGAGGAATCACGGATTGAATCGACTGCCATTCAAACTGTAGGAACAAAAGGATACGATGGATTTGTCATTGGGGTTGTAATAGAGTAGTTGCAGGGCCTCCTAATCCTGTTCAACCAATGAGTATCCTTCACAAAGTGCATATCTCTATATCAAAACGAATCTATGATAAAGAACGTATAAATTTTTACTATAATAAGGGTTGTTATACTTCCTTTATGAATAATAGGAGTCAGATATTTGCAATTTGGGATGGCTGAGCAATCTTTATTTTTTAAAACTAACGGTTGAGGATTTAAATAAGTGAATCTGGCTTACATGGTAGGAGGAAAGAGGCTAATACAGCCTCTTTTTTGTGTTTCATTTCATCTTGGAAATGGGGACCTTAAAGATATATAACATAAAAATTGTTGCTATGATTGACAAACCATAGGCGAGTAAAGGTTTGCTGTAATGTAATCGAACCATTAAAAAAATCGCGATATTGAAGATTATAGACCATCCAAGCGTCCAACCATTCTGGTACGAAAATTGCCCTAGTTTTAAGCTGATCCATTCAAAGAGGGACCACAAAACAACCCATAGAAGGACCCACAGGATGCCCCTAATGAAGGTCTTGGGAAAACGTCCTAAATAAATAAGTACCATACACGGATAGGCAATAAACATGACAAAAACGTTTATTAGGGTGTGATTCGGTTGGAACGTGGTATGTGTATAGGTCCATAGCGAGTGATTGTAAGTAAGGAAGTTATATAATAGGTCACACACAATCATATAAAGGATCGTGGTATGGTAAATCCTCCAATTACGCCAGTCCCCCCAGCGCCACGCTACATAAATGTTAGTTAATGTAACCGCAATGTTAAACACGTATCATCCGCCTATTCCTTTGTTGAGGTTCATTTTTGGATTAGTAATATTTAATATAACCATTAATTTGAAAGTAAACGCATTTTGTATGCGTTTCTGAAATAACAGGTAAGGTAGGATTATTGAGAAATATTGACTAGAAATCGTCCGGATGGTAAATATTAGGGGTATTTGTATGTTTTTCGTGTGCTTTTTTCCTTTTATCCCTATCACTCAAAACAATTCCATTAAATGTAGCCTATGCTATTTGGTCAGGGCTAGGTACAGTTGCGACAGTGATCATATCCATTTTGATTTGGAAAGAAAGAATAACGATTGGAAGTGTGATAGGGATATTATTGATCATTACTGGAGTCATTGTATTAAACATTTGGAGTCCGCTGCACAACTCCTCACATGATGCGTCGTATTCTAAGACGGTGCAAAGTGAAAAAAACATGTAAGTAGTCAGGAAAAATGCCTTTTCCTTTTGTTACGGGTTCCTATAAGGGAGCAGGAGAACTGCTTCTTACTATTGAACCAAGAACGGCATCCCTTTTTCATCAAATGCATGCTTATAGTCAAACGCAAAGGGAGTGGGTCCGTGCTGAATATAATAGTTGTATCGCTTGAAGGCCTCTTGCCAGGATACATCCTTCACCTTCTCTGCCCACCACAATATATAGGTGGGTTGTTTCTCTTGATGAGATTCAATCCACTTGTTTCTGTCTCGTAAGGCCTGCTTATGTTGACCGGAATAGGTAAAACGATATAAAGATTGAAGGTTTTTCCAAACGGTTAGTGTAAGAATCGGAGAACCCTCTCCTTTGATCGTTTCCTCAGGGAATGGCACACCATCAGGTGAAAACACCTCTATAAGATGCCCTGATTTAATAGCCTGTTGAATTACTTCGTTGCCCACTTCAAAAAACTCACGCGAGGCAGGATGTTCATACGGATGTTTTAGTCTGCCAACAGTATAGATTGCAACAAAAGCCATAATTATCTCCTCGTTTCCGCTTTTTACCTACATATATTCGAGAAAAACTGGTCTAATTCCTGTTGAACAGATTAGGTGAACCGGACCTTATGGAGATGTTATACCCCTTGTCATTTTGTTAATGGGAACAAAACTTATTGGAACACTTCTGGGACAATTTCTAAATTACCTTGCAGCTCGAATGATTTCCTTTTGCTATTCATATGTTACAAGATGGAATAATGGGGATCTTCTGAAAAAATGAAGAAGGAAAAAAGCATTCAACTGTTCTTGAATGCTTTTTTCCTTCTTTTATTTAGCATGAATGACTTGGACGCGTCCGATCTGTCCATCTGTTAGCCTGACTTTTATACCGTGGGGATGGGTGCTCGAATTGGTGAGAATATCCTTCACAATGCCCCTGGTAAGCTTTCCAGTTTTTTGATCTGCTTTTAAAACAATTTCAACTTCCAAGCCAGGAAAAACGTCTTTCCGATTTTGTCCGTTCATTAGACACCCATTTTTCTGCGGGTATTGCTTGCTTTTTTCGTTTGCTGACTTTTCATTTTTTGAGTTGAAAGGTCGGCATTTGCTTTTCCTTTACCAGCGGCGGCCTGATTCTTTTTCCTTTCAAGCTGCTGCTTCATTGCCTCTTGCAGGCTAATTTTCTTTTTTGGTGCTTCGGATTGATTATTCTCAGTCATTTGTGATTTCTCCTTTTGAATAGCATAGTTATTCCAGTATAATCTATTTTCCCTTATTTGTGAAAGGCGCTATTTTCGTATTGGTCTGAGGAACAGGATTGTACATAAGTGAAAACGAAAATTTTGGTATAAAACCAAGGGAATACATGATACGATTAGTGTAAATTTACACTACATAGATTCTGTGTAAGGAGGGTTTGATATAAAGAAAATCATTTTCGTGATACTCTCACTTGTTGTTTTTGTATTTTTGGTTTCATATGCTGTTTTTAAGTATTCGCTAACCCACTATATGGATGACCTGTATCAGGGAAATACGATCCAAGATGTAGGCAGACTTCTTCCAACGAAAATAGAGCGGATTGAAAAAGGGAAAGAAGTAGAACAGATTGTTAATATCCTGAAAAACGCCAAAAGAGATGGATTAAAAGTTAGCATAGCGGGTAAAAGGCACTCCCAGGGTGGGCATACCTATTACCCAGACGGCGTTGTTTTGGATATGACAAGTTTTAATAGAATACTAGGAATCGATAAAAAAAGAAAAACCATTCATGTCCAAAGCGGGGCAACTTGGGATGACATTCAAAAAGCCCTTGCTCCGGAAGGTCTCGCTGTAAAAGTCATGCAAAGCCAGAATATTTTCACCGTCGGTGGAGCAATCAGTGTAAATGTGCATGGTAGGGATATCAAAAACGAATCCCTAGGTCATTCTATCAATTGGTTCCACCTATTGCTTCCTAATGGAAAAATCGAGAAGGTTGACCGAAAAAGCAACCCGGAATTATTTAAGGATGTATTAGGGGGATATGGTCTATTTGGTGTCATATTAGACGTGGAATTGCAAGTAACAGATGATGAGGTGTATAAGATCCGTACGAAAAAAGTGAGCGTGGATGAATTCCCGAGTTATGTCCATTCCTTAAGGGAGAACCCCAATGTGAAGATGGCTTATGCGCGTATTTCGGTTGCACCTAAAACATTGATGGACAGCATGTTTGTCGTCGAATACCATACAACTAAACAACCTCTGACAGGAAACTTTCGTAAATTGAAAGATGACCAGCAGCCATTTTTGACCTACTCATTACTAAATTTATCGCGCAAGACCAGCTTCGGGAAGGACCTGCTTTGGTACTTGCAGGAAAGATACTTCCTATCTCTTGATAAAAGCTTGATATCAAGAAACAATGCCATGCGTTCGGAAAGCGATTTTCTGCTTTATAAGAACCAAAAGGACACCGACACACTGCAGGAATTTTTCATACCAATCGATGAGTATCCTTCCTATGTCAAAGACATCCAAGCGTTTCTGAAAAAAGATGATATTAATCTGCTTAACTTCACGATTCGTTATGTATCCAAAGACGATTCATCGATGCTGTCCTATGCCAAGACCGATATGATCGCCCTTGTGGCATTATTCAACCATGGAAAACAAAAACATGATGTTGAAAAATCCCAAAAATCGATTCAAAAGATGATTGATATCACCTTGAAACACAACGGTACCTTTTATTTACCTTACTACCCTTACGCCACTAAAAAACAGTTGCTTGAGTCCTATCCTAACTTTGACGAATTTGTAAAAGAAAAGGAAAAATACGACCCGAATGAGTATATGACAAGTCTTTTTTTTGAGAGGTACCGCAAGTGAAAAGCAAACTGTTGATACGGGGAAGCGTCCTGGTTATTCAGACGGCGATCTTTCCCTACTATCTTTTATTTTTAAAAAATATAGGAGAAACCTATAGCGCGTTCTCTTTGCTATATGCTTTATTCGCATTATCATCAGCAGCCTGTTTCTATGCTTTAACCTGGATTCCTCATCAAATTCCGATGAATAGAATGTATAGCATATCGTTGTTTGGGCTAGGTGTATCCATGATTTCGGTGCCACTTGCTGTGAATATATTCCATGTTTCCTTGATTCAATGCTTTATGGGGATCTTCCAAGCGCTATATAAATTATCGGAAAAAGAATTTGATAAAAAAGACAAGCTAAGCTGGAGAAAGGAAAATATCCATCAGTTCATTTTGCAGTTAATCATCGTGGCCAGCATCCTTGGTGCAGGGTTTATATTTGACTGGTTTTCAGTTCACATGCTGTTTTATCTAGCCGGAGCATGGTACATGGTGAATTCTTGGCTGGCATTAAAAAGAAACAGAGCAAAATAGCATGATTTGAATGAAAGTGTTTCGAAGAGGGAAGGGTAGTAATAAAAAGGAATAAATGATGGCAGGTCTTATTATTGCAATTATAATTCTTAATTTCGTTGCTTTTAGAACTAATAAGAGGTTATCGAAAAACCAAATTATTCATATTTGGGCTTTTACAACTGTATTCCAAGATTCATTTGATCTTTTTGTTGACTATAAATACCAGGGTTATTGGTACTTTACAAAAGATGTAGATTGGCAAGCAGTTCCGGCACATTTTGCAATCGTCCCCCCCGTTAACATGATGTTTTTAAACTGGTTCCCTTTTAATAGTGCGTTGCTTAAACAAATTTTGTACTTTATTTGCTGGGATATAGGTACAGTAACGTATGAGTTCATTACCATGCTTCCTGAACCATGGGGATACTTTCATTATGGATGGTGGAAATGGTGGTATTCAGCCATGATCAATCCTATGCTTTTGCTAATCCTAATAGGGTATTACAGATGGATCTGTCAGGTGGAAGATGATCTACTAAACGGAAAAAAGAATAAATAAGATTTTGCAAATAGGAAGCAAAACAATCCGAATAGTAATAGGAGGCGGAAAGGCTATTGGTCATAACCTTGACCAATAGCCTTTATTTTTTAATTTAAGCGGATTTCCTCTTTGCGCTGCTCTTCGTTGTACACTGCATCCAATAACGCAGCGTTTATGCCGTTCAAAAATGCCAGAGCACTCGCTTTAATAATATCAGTATCCATGGCTCGGCCGGAGTAGGTTTTCCCTTTATATTCAATTTTAATATTCACTCGGCCCACAGCTTCTTTCCCTCTGGATATGCTATTAATTTTGTAATGCTGCAAATGAACGTCAAGTTTGGTCAATGTTTTGATTACACTGTAAAGGGCATCAATCGGTCCATCACCAACGGCGCTTCCCTTAATGATCTCGTCTCCCATTCTTAATTTTGCGGCTGCAGTAGGATAAAGATCATTCGTAACAACTTGGAATGACAACAATTCATACAGCTGGTTTTGGCTTGTAGAATGTTCACGATAACCGGTGACTAAGTAGAAGACATCATGATCATACACTTCTTTCTTTAAGTCGGCTAATTCCAGGAATTTCTGGAACAACTGTTCAAACTCAGCGTCATCGTTCAAGCTGAAGCCCATCCTTTCAACAGCATTCTTAAAGGCATGCCTGCCGGAACGGGCAGTTAAGATCAGCTCCATGCTATCTGCTCCCACTTCCTCGGGAGACATGATTTCATATACTTGTTTATCTTTCAGCAAGCCGTCCTGGTGAATACCAGAAGAGTGAGCGAAGGCATTTTCACCGGTGATGGCTTTATTTACCTGTACATCCAGTCCTGTCAAATGGGTTAGGAGTTTGGACGTATTAAGAAGCTCGGTTGTTTTTATATTCGTCATACATTGATATACATCTTCTCTTACTTTTAGAGCCATAACCACTTCCTCGAGGGAGGTGTTTCCTGCGCGTTCCCCCAGTCCATTAATCGTGCATTCTATTTTATCCGCCCCATTCTTGATGGCACTGAGCGTATTAGCAGTGGCCAGACCTAGGTCATTATGGCAGTGAACGCTGAGAATGACATTGTCATTTATGTTCTTTAAGCGATAGTTAATTCTTCGGATTAAATCACCGAACTCCCCCGGTTCAGCATATCCCACTGTATCAGGGATATTGATAATGGTAGCTCCGGCTTTCACCACGGCTTCTATGGTTTTCCATAGATAATCAAAATCGGATCTGGATGCATCCTCTGTGGAATACTGGACATGCGGCAACAGCGTTTTGGCATACTTGACTGCATCGACACCCATTTGCAGGACGGCATCTTTAGAGCGGTTAAACTTTTTCTCTACATGGATGTTCGAGGAGCCCAATACAATGTGAATGAACGGATCTTGTGCGATTCGGATACTTTCATATACGGCATCGATATCCGCCTTCACTGCTCTTGCTAAAGCTGTTATGGATATATGATCGCCAACTGAGCGGGAGATTTCCTGAACAGCCTGAAAGTCTCCTTTTGAAGATGCGGGAAAACCTGCTTCAATAATGTCTACATGGAGGCGCTCCAACTGTCGGGCAAACTCAATCTTTTGATTCACATTCAATTTTGCACCTGGAACTTGTTCCCCGTCACGTAATGTAGTGTCAAGCACAATGATGTTTCTTTTCATTTAATCATTCCTCCTCCATTTGTTTCGGGCAGATGAGACCCAGAATTTAAACAACAAAAAACCCCGTCTCTGCAATAGAGACGAGGATTAGCCCGCGGTACCACTCTAATTCATTTCAAATGTTGAAAATGATCTCATTCGATGGCCATTACCATCTATCCATATAACGGCGGAAGCACGGTTTACCCTACATTGTCAGGCAACTGTTCATAGGTGAGTTCAAAGGTCTCGACCTGCCGCTTTGCACCAACCAGCGGTTCTCTAATAGGTCTCAACACTTCTACTATTCCTAATCAACACATTTGAATATGTAATTTATGGTAATTATAAAAATTATATAGGGCTGTGTCAATATAAAAAGTGACTTTTCTGAACATTTAATTTGATGGTCAATAACACCGTTTGGACCCTAAATATCAAATGGACTGGAGGGGAGAGACGGCTCTCTTGATTTCTAGTATGAAAATTTGGTTCGGGTAAAATGACTTGAACTTCGCCGTTGGAACCCTTTTTTAGCTAATTCCGAGGGGCTTTTCATTTTTAGAAAGTTGATTCATCTTTGTAGAGGGATCTTTATTCAATGCCAATAATAAAACCATGACAATGATACAAGCTGTACCCATCCATTGAAAAATTCCAAAGGATTCTTTTAACCAAAAGACCGTTGATAGAACAGCAGACAGTGGCTCGAGGCTTCCCAGAAGGCTCGATTCTTTTGGCGACAGACTTTGTAAACTTTCGATATAGAACCAAAAGGCTATCATAGTACCAAGAATGATCACGAAGATTAAATATAAGTAAGTTTCTGGCGTTAAGCTTTTAAAGTCCATTTGCCAAGGCGGATGGACAAAACTTAAGGCAACACCACCGATCATCATAGCCCAGCCAACAATGACAAGTGAGTCGTAATTTTTCAGTAAAGGAACGGCATATAACGTATAAAATGCGGCCGTAAGACCAGAGAATATCCCCCAAAAGATGGCGAGTGGCGGCACAGATAGTTGAGAGAAAGAACCATTGGTTAATAAGAAAAAGCAGCCAATGAAAGCAAGCGAAGCCATTAACAAATCTTTTCTTGTCAGTACAGATTGTTTGCTCAAAATGAAGTAAACCATAATCATGATAGGTGCTAAATATTGTAGTAGCGTTGCTACCGCAGCATTTCCATTATTAATGGATGCCATGTAGGTATATTGAACCCCAAGCATACCGATTAATCCAAAGATCAATAGTTGAAATGCAGCTTTTCTATTTTTCCAGACCCCTAGTATTTGCGAACGGTCTTTTACGAAAAATTGAACGGATAAGAGTAATAAGCCTGCTATGAGTAATCGGGTCGTTACTAGCCAATTAACATCTAGAGCGTATTGTTGAAAAAGCTTTTTAGAAACGGTGCCGCCAATACCCCAAAACGTCGCTCCTGTCATAACAAGAAATAATCCTTTTCTTCTTTTCATGGTTGATTCTCCACCTCTAAATATAAAAATAGTATTATGATATTTGTAATAATAAGAGGATTTTTCCTAAAATAATACTTAAATCAAATGAAAAAATATAAATATATTGAGGTGGCGATATGCAAATAAAAGACTTTGTCATTGACCGCAATTTAAAAGAATTAACAGAACATCGTACAGTAGCATTGCCGATGGCCTGTTATGAAACCACGATTAAGCAAAATATAAATGGATATATACCACTTCACTGGCATGATGAATTTCAATTTGTTCTAATTGTTAAAGGAGAAGCCCTCTTTCAAATAAATGATGAAAAACTTACTATTCAAGAAGGAGAGGGGCTATTTATAAATAGTGGCTGTCTTCATATGGTGGAAGATCAGAACAACACAGGCTGTGTCTATATTTGTTTAAATGTTGCGCCACCGTTTGTTGTATCACAAGAACTGTACACAGCCTATGTAAATCCCTTGATTCAAGCGACTAATTTACCATACTTACACTTGGATTCAAAGCAGCTTTGGGGGAAAAACATATTAGATGCAATTGTGAAAATCAATCAATTGATACGACATAAGCCTCCATACTATGAAATGGATATCACTGTCGAGTTAACGCTAATTTGGAAAAACTTAATGATAAATGGTTTTCCATTAGAGTACGAACAGGTGGAAATGTTAAAGAGTCGTCGAATGAAGCAAATGTTAAATTGGATCCACACGCATTATGCTGAGAAAATCCTTTTAGACGATATTGCAAGTGCTGGTCAATTGAGCCGTTCTGAATGTTGTAGATATTTCAAACGAATTTTAAAGAAAACGCCCTTGAATTACGTAAGCGATTATCGAATTCAAAAAAGCCTCATCTTACTGCAACAAGCAGAATCCAATGTCACCGAGGTTGCCTATCAAGTAGGGTTTAATAGCACAAGCTATTTTATAGATAAGTTTCGAAAAGTGATGAACATGACACCATTAACATACAAGAAACATAAAAATAGCTGATTCATTTAAAGTAGGGGAATATTCTCCAAAAATAGATGCATGTCCGTTTCCGAGCCATTCATTTATTCATATCCTAGTAATACTTAGGAGGAGATGAATAGCTGTGTCTAATGACGAATTAATTTGTCGTGAGTTTGCTAGAATTATCGGAGGGCAAGAAGGATTTGCGGGTGGAAAATGCGTAGCAACTATAAATCGATCTGAAATAAATGCAACTATTTTAGGAAAACGGTTCAGAGTAACCTCTTCTTTCTCATTTGAATCAAGAGATCCTCAAACTGGACGAGCATTGTGCCTAGGCAGGGTAGCACTCTTGCAAAATGAAGTTGAGAATTTCGTGGCTGCCATTCTTAAACAGGGAATAATCGTATCATCCGTACACAATGAGTGGTTTTTTGATGATCCGAATCTGATTTACGTTAATATCGAATCTGTTGATGAACCATTAGCTTTTGCGAGGAAAGTAAGAAGATCTTTAAGGAGCTAACCATTGGTATAGTTCCGCCGCACAGACTGCTTCGGCAGTCCTTTTTTTATGACCTTTACTAACTAAAGGCTCCGTTTGGCTTAAAGTAATGGAGCAAGAGTTGAAGAGGGGGCGGCTTGCATTGTAGTTTTTATCATTGCAGAAGGTTAAAAACGAAAAAAGACATCCCCGTAGAATGTCTTTCTTAACAGTTTTGATTCTCTTTAGTGGTAATATCCTTCACAACATCCTCTAGAGTTACATTCCCTAAAACTTTTTCCATGGCTAATTGAGCAGCTGCAAAAAGCGGTTCTATCGTATTTTGAATGTTTTTCCCAACTGGACATCGAGGATTGGGATTGTCATGTACGCTGAACAATTCATTTTCTTGTACAACATTCACGGCCTTATATACGTCCAACAGTGTAATATCAGTTAATGTCTTTGCCAGCTTAGCACCTGCAATACCAGGATGTACTTCTATTAAACCTGACTTTTTAAGCATCCCCATAATTTTCCTTATGACAGCTGGGTTCGTGTTAACACTTGACGCTAAATATTCGGACGAGCTTGTTCCTTCTTTATTAAATTCTATTAAAGATAATATGTGAATTCCTACAGCAAATCTGCTACTGATAGACATCTGCAGTCACCATCCTATTTTCTATCTCATTAAATTTATTGTGTAATTAAATTGATTACAAGTTTATTATAGCAAATTACAACAAAATATATAAAAGAAATTTAACCTGTTGACAAATCGGTTACATGTAACTAGAATGAGTACATGTAATCAATTTAATTTAGATAAACTAAGGCAGGGGGAATATAAATGAAAATATTAGTGACTGGAGCAACTGGGAAGTTGGGTACAAAGGTTGTTGAATCATTACTAAAAACGATACCGGCAAGTCAACTCGCAGTAAGTGTTCGTCATCCAGAGAAAGCGGAAGGGCTTCGTTCCCGCGGGGTAGAAGTTCGTCAAGGAGATTTTGATCATCCAGAAACATTAGATAAGGCCTTTGCAGGGATTGATCGCTTATTAATTATTTCGGCGGATGGTGACAACGAAACAAGAATTATTCAACATACCAATGCTGTCCAAGCGGCGGAACGTGCAGGAGTAAAATTTATTGCTTACACAAGCTTAGCAAATGCAACAGACAGCACCAATTTAATGGCGCCGCCACATGTTGCGGCTGAAGCGGCCATCATAAAGACGGATATTCCGTATTCATTCTTGCGCAATAATTGGTATTTAGAAAACGAAATAGGAAGCATTCAGGGTGCCATGGCAGGTGCTCCTTGGGTAACTTCAGCTGGGGTTGGGAAAGTTGGCTGGGCACTGCAACAAGATTACGCAGACGCAGCAGCAGCGGTTCTGACAGGCAACGGTCACGAAAATACCGTTTATGAGCTTTCTGGGCCTCTTTTAACTCAAGAAGAATTAGCATCTGCTCTTGGTGCTGTATTAGGGAAAGAAATACCTGTGCAGCAAGTTGGTGACGAGAAATATGCAGAAATAATGAAGGGGTTCGGCTTGCCGGATTTCGTCATTCCGATCGTCGTTGGAATTCAAGATAGCATTCGAAATGGTTCATTAGAAGTAGAAAGCAATGATTTTGAGAAAGTTCTTGGCCGTCCAGTTACGCCAATCAAAGAAGCACTGTCTCAAATGGTTCAAGCAATTTCATAAGCTAAATAAAAAACAATGAGTCTAGATAAACGGGCCTCAATAGATAGACACAAAAAGGTTATCTATTGGTAACAGGTTCTGTTTTGAAGTACAAAATTTAAAATAGTTTTGAAATATTCGCATAAAAAACACCGTAAAAATAAGCGGAGAAGTTCCGGTTAGATGCAAAATAGAGCACGTTTCGGGGGGATAAAAGGGGAGGTTTTCCGATTAAACTAAGGAAAATCCTCCATTTTCGCGTTTTTTTAGTCAATAAGCGGAATCTCTCCGTCTATTTAAGCCCTTATTATTAATAATTACTAATTAAGCGAAATTTTTCCGTCTATTAATTAGATTGGAGTGCTTTACCTGATCCCCCAACAATAAGTGCGGACCCTCGTGACCTAGATGCTGGAGTTAATGGTACAGAAACCTCCGTACAATTACTAACTCGTTATTTTTTAGAAAAACACCTATATATCAATAAAAAAGGGGGATCCAAATCAGATACGATTTGATGCTCCTTTTTTAATGGTTTTTAAAAACTTGTACTCGAAAACAGAACCTGTTAAACAAGTGGGGCATTTTTTTCTATCCTCAAATCAATGCCAAATGGTTCATTAAAATTATATTAAACCATCCTATTATTCGTAGGAATGATCCAAAATGAATTGTTTGAATTTTTCAATGGCAGGGGATAGATACCTTCCCTCCACCCAAGCAATGCCAATTGTCCGGTGGCACTGGGGACTTTTGATAGGTATTTGTAAAATTTTACTTTGATCCGTCCCCTTTAAATTTGGGAGAATGGAGATCCCCAGGCCTGCAGCGACCAACGCGGCGACGGTGTCCGCTTCTTCGCCTTCAAATGTAATCTTTGGAGCAATTCCTGCTTCGTTTAACAATTGGTCGATGGTGATCCGAAGGGAAAAACCTTCTTTTAAATGAATAAAAGACTCATCTGCAATTTCTTGTAAGGCAATATTTTTACGCTTAGCGAATTTATGGTTCTTTGGAACGATAACGAAAAGCTCTTCATTCCAGAGCTGCCTCCAGACAATGGGTGATTTAATCCCTATAGGAGAAATGAGACAAAGGTCAAATTCTCCTAATTGCAGCTGATCAATCAGATTATGGGAGGGACCTTGACCAAGACGAAAATTGATTTTAGGATAGCAGGAACGAAAAGAGGCGAGTAAATCAGGGATTTGGCTGGTACTTAAAGTGTGAAGAAATCCAAGCGACACTTCTCCCTGCTCTGGATCGAGTAAATCTTGCATTTCTTGTTTCCCTTCATAGAATTCCTTCATCATAGTGTCCACACGCTTTAAAAAGAGCCGGCCATACTTATTTAATCGTATGGAACGGCCTTGACGTTCAAATAAAGGTACACCTATTTCATCCTCAAAACGGGCAATCGATCTGCTAAGGGCTGACTGGGAGATGGATAATGCTTCTGCAGCATGGGTTACGTGCTGCATTCTTGCCAGAGTTTGGAAATATTCAAACTGTTGCCACTCCATTTATTTCACCACTTTCCATTTGCTTATTCATTACATAAATGCATTAAAATTATTAATATAATGAATTATACATCATAAATAATTGGTGGTACTATAAAAATCAGAAACGCACAAGGATGTTTCTCAAACAGAACCTATTTTTTAAAAGGATGATGTGTTATGCGACATGTTGGAAGTTACACGAACAGGGGGATTGTGTGATGAGATACATTCAACAAGGTACACCGTTATTTCGCAAAACTAGCTTTGCTTTTTTTGCCGCCGGTTTTAATACATTTGCTATTCTTTACTGTGTTCAACCTTTAATGCCTGAATTCACAAAAGAATTCCATATTAACCCTGCTGCAGCAAGCCTGTCTCTTTCCATCACAACCTTGGTTCTTGCCATCAGCATGCTGATTTTTGGTTCTTTGTCAGAAGTATGGGGGCGCAAGCCAATCATGGTCATTTCGATGCTGGCTTCTTCAGTGTTCTGTATTCTTACAGCATTCAGTTCTAATTTCCATTTGCTGCTGGGGTTACGAACGATTGAAGGCATTTCGTTGGCAGGATTGCCCTCCATCGCCATGGCGTATCTTGGAGAAGAGATAGAACCCAAGAGCCTGGGGGCGGCAATGGGGTTATATATTTGTGGCAATTCCATTGGCGCCGTGTTTGGCAGAGTGTTCTCAGGAATGGTGAGCGATTACTTTGGCTGGCATATGGCAATTGGAGGAATTGGTATCATCAGTTTAGCTGCGACCGTTATTTTTTGGAATAGCTTGCCGCCATCACAAAATTTCAAAGCTCGTCAATTAGAACTAGGGAAGTTAGGTAAATCATTAATTGACCATCTGAAAGATCCAGGGCTGGTTTGCTTATTTATTATGGGATTTTTGCTTTTAGGGAGTAATGTGGCGATATTCAATTATATTACCTATGTACTTCTTGGAAAACCCTATTCCCTAAGCCAAACATTCGTAAGTTGGATCTTCTTAATTATGATAATCGGAATGTTCAGCTCTGTCTGGACAGGAAGATGGGTAGACCATCACGGCAGGCAAAAGACATTATTCATCTGCTTATTACTGGCATTCATCGGTGTTTGTTTGACATTGGATGCTCATTTACCCGTGAAAATAGTTGGACTAGGATTGTTTACCTACGGATTCTTTGGAAGTCATTCGATTGCAAGCAGCTGGGTCGGACAACGTGCTATGAAAAACAGAGCACAAGCCTCGTCGTTATACCTATTTCTATACTATACTGGTTCAAGTGTAGGAGGAACGCTCGGTGGAATGTTTTGGTCCGCATACGGGTGGGAAGGAGTGGTCTGCATGATTCTTGGTTTTCTCATTATTGGTTTTATCCTCTGGGCCTTCGTTACACAAATTGTTCAGAGTTCGAAGAAAGTGACTAGTGTGCCTAAGAGTATAGCGGAATGATGGTGCCTGGTGCCCGCCCATAAAGGAAATTAAAAAGCAGCTATCCAATAGGACAGCTGCTTTCGTTCTCTTTAGTCAAATTTCCCTGACATTGAAATTCTGAAGATTCATATCCAAGTAAATCGTTCAGTTGCTCTGCCATAGCAGAAATATGTATAGGGGTATTTATTCTATGTTAAATTCCAGATGAACCTGTGGTGGATTCACTTAAGGATAAGGCTACTTTTCTCATTTTGCATTTTCTTTCCTGCGAGGGTACAAAACATATCCGCCGCCTCGAACAGAAAAAAGACATTTTGGCTTGCGGGGATTATCTTCAATGCGTTCTCGAATCCTATTTATATACACATAGAGTTGTTGCTTGGTAATAAAAGAGTCACTTCCCCAAGTAAAGTTAATCAGTTCCTCATACTTAACACATTGATTTAACTTAGTAGCTAGATAAAATAATATTCGAAATTGAAGGCGTGAAAGAGATATTTTAAATTCATCTTTTACTAGAACCTCTAATTCTAGATCAAGATAACATTCCTCACCTATAGGAAGGTGGTTATTCTTATGCAAAATCAAATAAATACACCTCTTATTCTTTCTGGTTTTCTTCAGACCATGCAGAATTACATGTTTTCAGCTGATTGGAAGGTATGACGTTCCTATCAGGCATAAGTGCGCTAGGGACTGCTTCGTGAGCATGTCGCGAAGCTGTGCTTTTCGACGAACTACCTTCTGCCTTCGCTCTAACGTGCTCGCAAGTCGGCGGGTTTTCTTTATTTTGCAGGGTCTGGATCCCTTTGATATAAGAGAAAGTTTCTAACCAAGTATAGTGTTAATTCCAAATAGAGTTCATGATGGATCAATTAACACGATGTGATAGGCTAATTGGAATTTTATTTTAATGTATTAACTTATTAAAGTCTTTAAGCGTTCCTAAAGTTTATCTACAAACAAATTCAGTTTTAGACTCTTATCAAAAAGTCTACTTTCCCCCCTTCTAAAGCATAAGACTATCTTACATATTATTCCTTTTTGTATATTACTACAAAAGCTTTTTTAATTGTAACAATATTTGGAACTAAGTTGTCGACAAAATTAGATATCAAACCTATATAACATGTAAGGTTTTCGACATCAAAATTGGATTAAGATTAGGTTGTAGGCAGTTTTAAGCCTGCGAGATTGATAGGTACATAATTTGTACAAAAACTGAAATGATAAATTTTAATTAAAAGGAGTCGAGATATGGTTGTAAAAGAACAAGTTCAACAAGTAAATACATGGAAAAGATTAAAAGAAGACATATCCATTTCAGCTGTAACTGCTGGACTGATCGCCACAATGGTATCCTACGCCGGTCCACTGCTAATCATTCTTCAAGCTGCAAAGGTAGCAAACTTAAGTGACGGGCTATTGTCTTCTTGGATATGGGCAGTTTCATTTGGCAGTGGTTTAACATGTATTTTGCTAAGTATTTGGTTTAAAACTCCCGTTATAACGGCCTTCTCAACGCCAGGAGCCGTTTTACTAGTTTCTAGTTTTGAGCATTATTCTTTTTCTGATTCAATAGGAGCCTTTTTATTATCGGCAGTTATGATTAGTATTTTGGGATTCACAGGATTATTCTCGAAGATTATGAATCGAATTCCGCAATCGATCACTACTGCTATGCTAGCAGGAATTTTGCTGAAGTTTGGTGTTGATGTTTTTGTATCGTTAAAGCAATCTCCGCTAATGGTCATTCCCATGTTTATCTGTTTTTTATTGGCAAGGCGGTGGCTTCCCCGATATGCCGTCATTCTTACTTTAGTTGTTGGGTTAGCGATGGCCTTAGGCTTTCATCATCTAAACTTTGGGAATGTGCATATGTCGCTGGTTAAACCAATATTTACGGCACCCACATTTTCTTTAAATGCATTGGTGGGTTTAGGGATTCCGTTATGCATCGTCAATATGACCTCACAAAACGCACCAGGCATTGGAGTACTGAGAGCCGATGGATATAAAACGCCTGCAAGCCCTCTGGTAGCTACGACTGGAATTGCTTCCATTCTATCAGCTCCATTCGGTTCGCATGGCATTACTTTGGCAGCTATTACAGCAGCCATCTGTACTGGAAAGGAGGCTCACAATAATCTAAATAAGCGATATATAGCAGGGATATCTTGCGGCACTTTTTATCTTTTATTTGGTATTTTCGGAGCGGCAATTACCTCTGTTTTTTCTGCACTTCCAAACGAACTTATTACGGTGATTGCTGGTGTTGCTTTATTCGCTTCGCTAAGTTCAAGCCTTTCTTCAGCTTTAAGCGTAACGACCCAAAGGGATAGTGCTTTAATTACGTTTCTCGTAACTGTCTCAGGATTTTCTGTCGCCGGAGTGGGATCAGCGTTTTGGGGGTTAATTGCTGGTGTTATCGCAAACCTAATCTTGACTGGCAATGTAAGGAGGTTTTTTGCAAAGAAACATATAGAAAGCCCAGTTTCTACTAGTGTAAATGATTAATTGAATGCGAGGGGAGATCGTATGAATTATTCACATGCAGACTTTATTATGATTGGAGCGGGTATTGCGGGTGCTTTTGCTGCTAATTAGTATGAGTGAAACAAAAAAACAAAACTTTATTATCTTTTTAATATTTACAAGATACAAAAAAATTGTTACTATCTTTAGAGATTACATAATCTTTTATTAGCCCTTGGTGAAGTCATGGAAGACGCAGCCAGGGGTTAATTCATTTTATTTGGAATAAATATACTCTGTACAAAAAACCACAGGTGCTGATTATAGGAATAATCTAGAGCCTGTGGTTTTGGATTATAATTTTATATCCTGTGTTTTTGTTAAGCACGATGTTTTACAACATGACCTGTATGATTAGCTTTTCCAGTAAATTTGCGAATAAATGGGATCACCCATCGGTCCAAACCAATTCGGCCTGCATTGTAACCGGAAGTGAGAATGATGACACCAAGTAAAATGTCTAATGGGTTAGTAGATACGGTACCAGCTAACACATAAGAAAAGTTCATCACAAGTCCAAAGAAAGCAGCAGCAGTAGTCAAGCATCCAAGGATTAAACCCAATCCAACTAAGAACTCACCATAAGGAACGAGAACGTTGAATAAATGAGCGTTTGGTAATGCAAAGTGTTTTAAGAAAGCAACATAAGTTGGATACACAACCGCTTTATCTGGACCAATTACTGGTTTCATAACAGCTCCTGTTAAGAACCCGGCAGCATTGAATTTACCACTAGAGATTTTTTCAAAGCCGGCCATCAAAAATTCGTATCCAACATATAAACGAATGACGGTGAGAATGTAGGCAGCTAGTTTATTCTCTCTTAAAAATTTGTTAAACATATAAAGGACCCCTTTTGGATAATTAATTTATTAACTTGATTACAGTGTTATTATAACTCTGTTATCTTGAATTAAGAATAGATTGTTCAATATTTCACATAGCGTTCAAAAAGATTTGAACAATATGTGAAACCAACTCAAACAAGGGGAAACACATTCAATGGAAGTGATTTTATCGTTAGATGGTTAGAAACAGAGGATGAAGTTAAAAGGGTGGATCGCTTGATGAAATACTATGACTAAAAGCATTCTTGTGTAATACTCCTCAAAATAATATAAGCCTTTACTTGAATAAGAGGGAATCCTGTTTCTTATTCAAGTAATGGGTGGCATAATAATTTTGAAAGAGTGTTTAACCTTTTACTTTTTTTCTAAAGTTGATCGCTTGAGGGGGTTCTTCTAACCAAGCATTTTTGATTGTAATATTGCCGCCATCTTCTCCATAAAGAATGCTATCTGTTAACACTTTCAAATACTGCGCACCTAAATCCCGGCGTTGCGCAGAAGCTAATGAACGTCCATAATATCCAACTCCAGCTTGCGTTGTGCCAGTCACTTCAAACATTAAAAGTTTATCTGAAAAAGGTGAAACGGAAGTATCTTCAATTTTTGAGGCCCAAAGCATCGGAGCTGGAATATCTTCTTCCAATAAGATAGAACTGAAAAGATGAATATGCTTTTTGGCAATGTCTGCACCACGCCGCATATGTTCCCTCACTTCTTTTAATTTGGCAACTTGACTATAGCCCAATAGTAAGGCATGGCCTAATGCATTACGACTTATATTAAAAAATAACTGGTCAATTTCAATAGCTGTTAAAGGTCTGCGTTTTCCCAACCAGCCTGTCAAAAAATTTTGTCTCTCGGTCATATCAACCGTTTTAGGCGTTGGAATATATGGCGGTCTTACATAAATTCCTTTTTCCAACATTAAATCTGTTGCTTCCTTAAAAATCTCTATAGAAGCAGCTAAAGATTGTTGAAAAAAATTCCGTATATCAGAACGTGTTGAATGCGACAATCCCATTGAATATGCGTTTAGATTCATATCCATCTTATTTTGAAGAAACACTAAAAAGAAGCTATCCGAATATAACCTTGGAGCAGCTAAATGAACGTCAGAATCTGTAAAACCTATTGGAGCAGAATATTTCTCCTTATCAAAAATTTGATTAAACTGTATTAAATTATTTTCAGAAAGCTGGTTTGTTTTTTGGACAATTGGAAGAATTTCTGTGTCTTCCATTATATGTAGAACGTATTTTAACTTAATACTCATCGCACTATTATCAATGTACGCAGTCCAAAGGTTAGCAATTTCAGATGAGGTTAGTTCTTCTTTCACAGTCATTGATAAATGTCTCCCCGTTATTTTTGTATTCTTTATTTTTCCTAAATACAGGAGATTTAATCACATACTAAATAAAATGGGAGCGGTGTCCTCTCTTTTTAAGGTAAAAGAAATACTAGATGTTAAAAATGGATCAGTAAAAAGGTTTGCTGTTTATTCTTTTAGATGAATATTTTTAACGATTCGGTTTAAGATAATAAATAATATATTATTCGGAGGCCGTTTCATGTTTAGTAAAGAAACAAAGATCACAACATTATTTTGGATTGCGATATCTGGTTTATTTCTTACAACTATTTATTCAATCTTACTTGCCATTATGGGTATTAAATCAATGAACATGATAAGCTATGTCTACAATCAAATGAAGAGGCGTGAACAAAAGGGACAGTAACTTTTTCTTACAGGACTGAATCCAGCTTGTCGATAATGGGATTAGGTAGAGTTAATTTGAGTTTTATTATGTAGGGATGATTTAGGGGAAGAGTTTGTTTAGGTGAGCTTCATGAGTAAAAGAAGGAACCAGTTGATTCCTCCTTTTATAGATGACTATTTAATCCCAATCACTCGAATTCTTTTATAATCAGCTATCCAAGTGCCATCATTGTATAGAATTTCTTTTAAATTATGTTCAACGGTTGAAATGATTTCATTTGTTGTATGTTCATTCAGACCTTCGAACAGGTTTTTACCGAACATATGAATCCAGTTTTTTAATCCATTTTCTCCATCCAATGGGGTAGGTCTATCATAATGCTGAGCATAAGTCACTCGAAAGCCCGCTTCTTCCATTAAAGTAGAATACTCGGCAATGCTTGGATAATACCAAGGAAATTGAGATCGGTTAAACTCAAATCCTGTTTCCTGGATTTGCTGGATGATTTCATTTATTATGGTTTGAACATTGCCTTTTCCCCCAAATTCAGCAACAAATCTTCCTCCTTGCTTTAAACTTTTATAAATACCAGATAATGCTTTGTCTGCAGGCTGAACCCAATGAAGGGTTGCGTTAGAGAACACGGCATCAAATTCGTGATCATAGTCTAAGTTGGTGGCATCCTGAACCATAAACTCTATATGTGGGAATTTACTAATGGCTTGCTCCACCATGTTTTGGGATTTGTCTACCCCTACAATTTTTGCCCCATGTTCATATAAGGCATTAGCTAAATCTCCAGTTCCGCAACCAAGATCAAGGATTTTCTCCCCTTGTTGTGGATTTAGTAGTTCAACCAAACTATTCCCGTATTTTGAAACAAAAGAATGCTTATGATCATATAAATTCGCATCCCAGATGTCCTTTGTTGTTTGAAATGATTTCATATCTAATTCCTCCCTGTTCTATTGAAAATATGTATATATTTGTTAATGAAATTATAATAAATAGATTCAAAAATAGAAATTAACAAAAAAGATGATAATTAATAACGAACTGTTATTACGAAAGAAGTAAAGGTGGCAGAGAGGACTTTTTTCGCTTTCTCTGGAAAAACTATTTTTAACCAAGCCAAAAGAAAAAGCGAGGAACTCCCCGCTTTTTTTATATTTTTGGTATGTATTGATCCTGATGCCGTAATCCGCGGTCGTCTTGTCGACCTTTCGGTACCAAATCGAGAAACTGATAGGTGATATTCATCATGTCGATGCCACGAGCGTAGGTAGAGTATGTGTGAAATATATTTCCTTCCTCGTTTTTATAGAAAACGCTCACACCTTCTCTATCAGTGCTCATAGGATTCTGCATGGTATAGTTATAAAATGCTTCTTTATTCTCTACCTCTTCATCGGTGAAAGACGCTTGGAAATCATAATTAAAATCCGTATTTCCTGATGAATACCAAGGGAACGTCCAACCCATTCGTTTTTTGAATGCGTCAAGCCTCTCTAAGGGTGCACGAGAAATACAGACAAAAGTAACATCCCTGTGGTGTAAGTGCGGAATCATCCCGCTGTAGTGATCTGCCCAAAAAGAACAATGCTTGCAGCCTTGATCCCAACTGGGGTTGAACATGAAATGGTACACAATTAGTTGACTTCTACCAGCAAATAAGTCGGCTAATAACAAAGTACCGTTGGGACCATCAAATGTGTAAGTCTTCTTCACTGCTTCCCAAGGCAGATCCCTTCTCTGCTGCGTAAGCTCATCACGCAACTTGGTGAATTCCTTTTCTTTCTGTAGCAACACTTTACGCGCTTCTATCCATTCATTTCTTGGCAGAACTTTATGCTCCATATGAACACCTCATTATCTTGCTTTCCCAAATATTCTTTCCAATATGGAATCTTGTATGCTGTTGACTCTATTTCCGTATTCAGTAGATGGTTGGGGGATATATAAATCTTTGAATGTAAAAAAACCCTCAAGGCAAAGCTAGTGCAGCAGCTTTGCCCTGAGGATTTAAAATCCCAAGTCAAGAGGATAGGACCTCAACAGTAAATCCTCCCGGAGCTTTAATATAAAAGGTCCATCCGTGTGATCTTTGAGGCGGATTAACATCAAACCCATCATCGATCAAACGCTGATAAATTTTATTTACTTCTTCCTCACTTTGTTGGGTAAAACCAATATGAAAGGTCTTGGGGTAGTTGACTTCCCGACTTTTCATAAGGGATAGCATTAACCCATCAGCGTCAAGCAGTAAAGCGAATGAATCACCGCGGGTATGCTTTGTTTTTAGGTCAAAGTAACGCTCCAAGAACTCCCTAGCCGCATGAACATCTGTTACCGTAAGATTGAGATGATTTAGTTTCATAAATTTTCCAGCCTCCTTTAACGATATAAGAGTATGTATTTTTCCAGTTTTATATGACATTGTTTTCTTGAGCCCCAGGAGGCAGCCTTTTTTCTGCTAACGGGCAGGTGAATTTAATCCGGAGGGAGAATGTTGTAAGAAAGTTCGGAGCAAAAGGGAGAGGATGTCTTTGAAAATTTCCTCAAAGTTAATAACTCTTGATGAAATAGAAATGTTACGCAAGCCTTTAGATCAATTACATGAATACCATAACCATAAATCGAAATATTTTTCTGGAAGTTATCCGAGAATCACATTTGAGGAACGAATAGAGGAATATAAAAATAATTCAAAGGATGGTGAATACAGGATTGAATTATTAATGGAGGCACAAACCAATAACATAATAGCATTTTGTATCACTCATTGTAAGAAGTTGATTGGTAAAGTAGACGTTCTATTTGTCGATGAAACGTATCGGGGGAATGGGTTGGGGAAGGAATTAATGCATCATGCAATGAAATGGTTTAAGGAAAAAGATATAAATGAAATAGAGCTAACTGTCGTTTATGGGAATGAGGCAGTTGCATTCTATCAGAAATTTGGTTTTTTTCCACGATCGATCATTATGACAACAAAATCATAGTTTAAATAGGAGGATGAATTAATAAATAGGATGAATAGAGGCAATCAACATGAAGAATAAATTTTCGATTGGGGAAATGGCAAAGCTCCATCATACGACGATCAAAACGCTGAGATATTACGATGAAATAGGGTTATTGGAGCCGATTGAAATTGATCAAAAGAACGGATACAGATACTATTCAACAGAACAATTTGAACAGCTTAACACGATTCATTATTTAAAGGAACTAGGCTTTTGTTTGAAAGAAATAAGAGATCACTTAGAGCATAGAGATATTGACGGTTTTTTGGAAATGCTGAAAAAGCAAAAAGAACTGACTGAACTGAAAATAAAAGAATTGGAACAGATTAATCGCAGATTCCAAAATCGAATGGATGACATTCATTTTGCACGGGGAATAACAGAATTTGAAATGGTAGTTATTAAAAATTTTCAGGAGAGGAAAATCATCAGGTTAATGGAAAGAATCAGCTCAGAGCCGGAGTTGGAAATTTCTTTGCGGAAATTAGAGAATTCGTACAATATGAGTTCTTCTATCTTTATTGGCGGAGTCGGGCTTACAGTCAGTATGGATCACATAATGAATGGAAAGTTTCATGAGTATAACTCTATATTTATTTTAATGGAGGAAGACCGTCTTTCAAATGAATTAAAAGAAACATTACTGGAAGGACTGTATGCTTGTATTTATTATAGGGGAAATCATCAGGATTCTCCTAAGTATTATAGAATCTTATTGAATTATATTCATGAACATGGCATGCAAATAATCGGAGACGCTATTGAAAGAACTATTATTGACCATTATATCTCCAAAAATAAAGAAGATTATCTGACTGAAATACAAATACCGGTAAGGTATAAGGAGGGGGAGCGGGGAATGGACAGGAAGGCCAACTCAAGCTACTGAAGTCAACAAAATGGCCTTCATCCCCCGTATGAAGGCCATTCCAAGCTAACGGAGCCAACAAAAAGTCCTTCATCCCCCGTATGAAGGCCGCCTCAAGCTAACGGAGCCAACGAAATGTCTTTCATCCCCTCAATGAAGGCCGGTCCAAGCTATCTGAGCCAACAAAAAGTCCCTCACCCCTAAAAAACAAAAGCGACCACTTGTCTTAACCCAATATGCTTTTCGTTTGACCCTATATCGAGTACCACATGATTAAAGCCAAATTCCTTTCATAAGGAATCTGGCCCGACCAACTGCATGACCCACGATCAATCCTCAATCCCCAATTAGTTTATTGGAAATGTTACGATTTGCTCAGTTGTTTCAAATATCTATTTAAATGTTGAATATCATCGCCCAGGCCCGAAAAAAAGTCTCGATCCGCTGCCTCAACTGCTCCGACCGCTTGTGATGCTAACATATCCCCAGAGTCGGTTACCGAAATAACATTGGCCCTAGAATCTGTTGGGTGAGGGCTACGGAGGATATATCCTTTCTTCTCCAGCGTCCTCAAGACCTGAGATGTAACATTAACGTCCATTTGGGCGTGCCCTGCTAATTGAACTTGAGTTATACCACTATTGTTATTTTGTTCATTTAGCCATTTACATGAAAAGAGAAGCACGAATTGCGGATGAGTTAATTGGAAGGGTTCCAAAGCGGTCCGCATGGCTCTTTGCCAAATATTCGTCACTTGCCATAGCATAAATCCAGGGCTTTCTTCAGCCGTGTTAAATTTCGAGCTCATTTGCTATTCCTCCTGTGTTGTTAACATGGCATCCTTAATGATCATAAAGTCTTGCCATGGGATTTCAAAATGCCCCAGCCGAAAGGGGTAGCCCCAATTCCTTTTCCCGCGTGTAAAACTAAGTTGATCCAAAAGGTTTGCTATTTGGATTTCCTTGCATTCTGTGTAATGGATGTTACGACGGAAAGGGATGAAGGATTCAGACATTTGGTATTCGTACACTCTATCATCCTTGACCTGGCCGATGGCAGTAAATGCTTGCAGCGGCTCTCCATTCAACATATCCGTACGAGGGGAGTAATAGATCAGCCAATCCCCGGGATTCATTCGTTTGAGTGGGGCAGACTTACCATGGCAAAGTTGGGCGAAACCACCCGCCACCCCTTTTTTTACATGAGAAGCTGAAACGACACCAATCCAGTACCTGCAATGCTTCATTTCGATTTCATTAAGCATAATGACGTTCCTTATCTAAAGCAAGAGAAGCCAAGCTCTCCATGGTTTGTGGAATACCGTCAACCATATGGGCACCAAACTTTGGCCCAACTTGATCTGCATTAGGGCCAATGATTTGCACTTTATGAGAAATCCTTGTTCCTTCTTGAGATTCTGACAAAAGGTGTGTAAAGCAAACTTGAATTCCTAATGCAGGAATATCCGTTACATCCGAAAAACGACGAAAAGGTTGAACGTCTGTTAATTCAAAGTGGAGCGGTTCTTGTCCCGCCGGCTGCAGAATTCCTTTTGTTCCTTGAGTAAAAGCCCCTTCCAAAGAAGCGTGGACTACGCCTTTATCCCATTCAGTCCAAGTCGTAATATCACTGTACAGTTTCCAAATAGTCTCCACTTTTGCAGTTGTTGTAATGGTGTGTTCAAATTTCCACATAATCATTCACCTCATATTGGTATTTTTTAACATTGTATATATAAATATTATATGTGCAAATATTATATGTGTCAATATTAATTAATATGTATATGGGGTTAAAAGGAAATAAAAAAAAACAGCCCTAAAGGCTGTTTTTGGATTTAAAAGGAGCCATAAAGCTCATTTTAAACTTTAGAAAATGTCTTAAGAATTTTTAACGGCGTCTTTTAATACTTTTCCTGCTGAAAATGCAGGAACTTTTGAAGCGGCAATTTCAATTTCTTCACCCGTTTGTGGGTTTCTTCCTTTTCTTGCAGCTCTTTCGCGAACTTCGAAATTACCAAAGCCGATCAATTGTACTTTATCACCATTTGCTAAAGCATTCGTAATTGCTTCAAATACTGCATCAACTGCTTTTCCAGCATCTTTCTTTGTTAGCTCACTAGCTTCTGCTACTGCGTTAATTAATTCTGTTTTATTCATTCGTTATGTACGCTCCTTTATTTTCCGCTAATTCTAGGAATATAATCTGAAGAGTTTTATAATACCGAAAACATCTGTTCTAGTCAATAGTTATAGTCTTCTTTGTATTATTATAGCCTGATTTTTGGTTGGTAAGGAGTATTTTTTAAAAATAATTTCTTAGAAGTTGGCTGGATGGTCTGATCCTGATAACATAAAAAAGTAGAAAAAACACAAATTTTACCTAAATGTTCCAAAATTGTCATTTTCCTCAATCTGTTTTTGTCGTAAAATAAGATAAATATCTTATAAATCTATGAAAAATAGGAGGTAAAATGAAAAGTACAGGATTTGTCCGTAAGCTCGACGAATTAGGAAGGTTTGTGATTCCAATCGAGTTAAGAAAAACATTAAGTATCAGAGAGAAGGACCAGGTAGAAGTTTTTATTGATGAGGATCAGATCATTCTCAGAAAAAATAATGCGGAATTGGCTTGTGCTTTAACAGGTGAAATAACCAAAGAAAATAAAGCTCTTGCTGGAGGTAAGTTGGTACTGAGTCCGGAAGGTGCAGAAATGCTAGTTAAAGAGATTGAAGCCCACTTCCTAAACAAAGTTCCGAAATGATAAAACCATTAAAAAAATACCTACTTTCATGGAAAGAAAGTAGGTATTTTTTAAAACCAAAAAGTGCGATCCTTGAACTCAAACGTATAGTTAGGAGAGAAACCATTCTCCCTGAGCCACTTTGTCTACTTGTCCCCCTACATGTACAGTGATTTCTCCGTTATTTTCATGGGCTTTTAAAAACAATAAGGATGGTCTTTTTATTTCATATCCTTGTTCTACACGAATGCTTATTTCACTTTTTTCAAAATACCTATATTTAATTAAATAGGAAGCTAAACATCCATTCGAACTTCCTGTTGCTGCGTCTTCAGGAACACCAAAATAATCGGCAAAGTCTCGAACATTTAAATCATTTGTAGAATCATATGTTTCGGGAGAAAAAACCATAATCGCTTTTGCATCCGTATTCTCAATTAACTCGTAGTATTTTTCTTTATTTACTCTTACTTTTTTAACAGCTTCTAAAGATTTTAAAGGTACTATAATCACCGGAAGACCAGTTGAAACCTCTTGGATAGGAAATTGATCATCTATGGATTCTTTCCCTATATTTAAAACCTCCGAAACTTTATTACTATCTACTATTTGACCAAAAGTTGGCTTGTTTTGTTTCATCCATATTATTTCTTCTTGACGATCGAACGAAACGGGAATCTGCCCCCCTTTAAAATTTAATAAAAGCTTATCAGTTGGTTCGTTTAAAATTTCGTTTTGAATGATATAGGCTGTCCCTAAAGTTGGGTGGCCAGCAAAAGGAACTTCTTCGTTAGGTGTAAAGATACGAACGTCGTAACCTCCAGCTGATTCTTTGTCAGATAAGATAAAAGTAGTCTCAGAAAAATGAATTTCCTTTGCTATTTGTTGCATTTCACGATCTGAGATGTTTCCAGCATTTTTAAAAACAGCTAGTTGATTTCCGGTATATTTTCCTTGTGAAAAAACATCAACAATAGAATAATTTATTTTGCTCATCGTTCTCTCCCTATTCGAAAGATTTGTGAAATTTTATATAACATACCATTTTTATTATTTCTCGTTAAGTGGGAAATTTCCGATTTTCTTCCATTAACTTAATATTTAAGGCTAAATGGTAAGATAAGAGAATATCCAAACCAAGCTAATATACATATTAAAAAAAACAAAAACTCACCGAGGGGTGAGTTTTATTCATCATATGGTTTGCAAAGTTTGTTGATCTAATAGTTTGTATAACGCTTGTGTGCCGTTGTTTTCTGCCCCTTTTTCAGCAAGTTGATCATATAAAGATTTGGCTAATTGTAATCCTGGTGTAGCTAAACCCATTTTCTCTGCTGATTCAAGGGCAATTCTCATATCCTTGATAAAATGCTTAATATAAAATCCTGGTTCAAAATCTCCATTAATCATTCGTGGAGCTAGGTTACTAAGGGACCAGCTTCCTGCTGCTCCTGTTTCAATACTTTTTAGTACAGTTTTTGGATCCAAACCTGCTTGCTTCGCATATACCATTGCTTCACAAACTCCGATCATATTCGAAGCAATGGCAATCTGATTACACATTTTTGTATGTTGTCCTGCTCCAGCCGTGCCTTGATAGACAATATTGGTGCCCATTAGCTCTAATACAGGCATGATGGTGTCAAAATCTTGTTTTTCTCCCCCAACCATTATGGCTAAAGTTCCTTTTTTAGCTCCAATGTCTCCACCTGAAACAGGTGCATCTAATGCATGAATACCTTTCCCACAAGCTACTTCAAAAATCTGACGAGCTAAAATCGGACTTGATGTCGTCATATCGATTACATATGTACCCGCTTTAGCATGGTTTAAAATCCCTTTTTCCCCTAAGTAAATTTCTTCGACATCTTGAGGGTATCCAACCATTGTAATAATAATATGAGCCTCGCTAGCAATTTCAGCTACAGTATCTTTCCAAATCGCGCCATTTTCTAGTAGCTCTTTCGTACGGGTGCGAGTGCGATTATAAACTAAGACTGTATATCCTGCGTGTAACAGATGAGTTGCCATACTTTTTCCCATAACACCTGTACCTATAAATCCTATGGTTGAATTTTGTGCAGTCAGCATATTTCTCTTCCTCTCTTTTTATCATACTAAAAACAAAAAAGTATTCGATTGTTATTTACAATCCAATACTTTTGCCCAGGCGTACGGCTATTTGAACTATACGCTTCCTCGTGGTAATCCACGCTACGCCAGTTACGTACAGCAGAAATTAATAGAATAGTAAATCATTTTACCAAAAAATGCAATATTTTGATGAATTATTCATCCAATAGTTCTTAATAACACATTAAACCCCATTCCTTACAACTTAACAATTATTAAATCTAAGACTAACTTTTATATCAAACAATGAATATTTCTCTTTATATTACTTTTGTAGCATGTGTTATCGTCTGAATATTTATTAGGTTAAGAGTTTTTCGTCAACAATTAGGAATATAGACCTACTGTCTTGGGAAATGATTAACTGATGTAAAATGTCGAAGAGAAATGATCGTGAACTGACAATTTCTTTTCGACTTTTTTACACAATGTCTATTTTGTTATAACGAACAAATCGTCGGGCGAAGTTTAGTTCTTTTGCTTTGTAATTTAGTGAATCAGGGTTGGAGAAAAAAAACTGTAATAATGTGCGTTTTAAAGAACGATTCGACAAACATTTCATTTGTTAACATTTACATTTATTAATTTTGTAAGATCATGTCGAAACCACGGGAAATAAATCTGTTTATCATACAAAATGTATATAGTAATATAGTCCTTGCTTGACTAACAAACATTTAAAAGTACTTTACAAATAAATTCTATAACATGATGAAGGATGATTAGATATAAATGGAAACATCGATAATAGATAAAAATGAAATAGATCAAGAATGGTTAGGCTTAATCTTGGAAGCAAGAGCATTAGGGCTAACAATTGATGAAATAAGGGAATTTATATATAACCATGAGAAGTTTTTAGCCGGTGTTTAATTAGACGCAGTGGAATTTAAATGACAAAAAATACTATTCATTTTCCGATCAAAACGGGCCGAATGCTTACGAGTTAATCGCTTTGTGTAAAAAAGAGTGTTATTGAAAATAGCAGCTTTTCTTTTTCTAGGTGAGAAATAGTTTTATATGAAAGAATAGGAGTAAAGCAGCATGAAAATAAATCAAAAAATCCTCATCTTTATGAGTATTCTAACAGTCCTGTCCGCCGCAGCCTTTTACATAATCGTTAAGTTTGTAATTCTAAATACTTTTAATAACGTTGAAAAAGAAGCGATGAATAAACAATTAAATACGGTGGTATTTAACCTTAATAATACAAAAAATGAATTAGCTGATGATCTTGCAAACTATGCGCCTTGGGATGACACCTATTCATTTGTACAAAAACAAACTCTTGAACATATTGAAGATGATCCGTATATTCAAAGCAGTTATGTAGACTCTACTTATACCTCCAATCATTTCAATTTAATTGCGATCATCAATAAAAAAGGTCAAGTCATGTATGGACGTTCATTTGACTTAAATAAAAATAAGCAGGTTCCCATTTATCAGGATTTCTTACCTCATATTTCATCTGAGAATTCATGGTTACTTCAACACTCCAATCCAACCAGTGTCAAAACAGGAATCATCTCTCTTCATGAAGGTCCGATGCTTGTTGTTTCCGAACCGATTGTGACGAGTAACTATCAAGGTCCGATCCGCGGTACGATGATAGCTGGAAGACTGTTATCAAAATCAGAGATTGCCCTGCTTTCAAGGAAAACGCAAAGTTTTCTTGAAATCGATCACTATAAAAAAGATCTAATTCCTTTAGACGTAGGAAAAAAAGATGGGTCTTCTAAATGGGTCCATATTGACAATAACAATAAAATTTCAGGGTACGTGTTGCTTCCTGATATATATGGCAACCCGGCTTTTGTTCTTCATGTCACCTCTGAAAGAACGATCTACCATTCGGGTGAAACGAGTATCATCTATTTTTATTTATACGTAAGTGCCCTGTTTCTCCTAATGGTAATTTTTATTGTCACCTTCTTGAATAAGTCCGTCATTTCTAGAATAAGTTTCTTGATGCAAAACATAAAAGAAATCATTGATAATAAAGACTTTTCGAAGAGAGTGGCATGGAAAGGGAAAGATGAATTAGACGATCTCATTCATGAATTTAATTTGATGATGTCCTCTATGGAAAATTATGAAGATGTCATTAAACAGCAGGCCTACTTCGATCCATTAACACATTTAGCTAATCGAAACTTATTTTATGAAAAGCTGGAACGAAAGATTAAACGGTCTAAACAAAATAAAATGAAGTTTTATGTGCTGTTTATTGACTTAGATTGCTTTAAATACGTAAATGATACCTATGGTCATGATTATGGGGATTTGCTGCTGCAACATGTTGCAAATCAATTAAACGAAAGTGTTCCCATGGGAACCTTAGTTTCTCGGTTAGGCGGAGATGAATATACCATTTTATTAGAGTGTGAAAAAGCGGAAATAGAAGCCATTATCTCGAACATTCTAGAGAACCTATCCAAACCATTTACGATCAATAAAGATTCTTTACATGTGACAGCATCCATTGGCATGAGTGTTTATCCAGATCATGGCGAAGAGCCTGGATTGCTGATTAAACATGCAGATATCGCCATGTATTCTGTGAAAAATAATGGAAAAAATAATTTTAATATATTTTCAAACCGTTTAGAGAATCGGATTTTAGAAAATGATCTACATCAAGCGTTGGTTAATAACGAGTTCACTCTTGTATACCAGCCGCAAATTAACGTTAAGACCGGTAAGATACTAGGAGCAGAAGCATTAATTCGTTGGAATCATCCTACACTGGGAATGGTCTCACCTAATGAATTTATTCCGATTGCAGAATCAAATGGGTTTATTAACGAAATAGGTGAGTGGGTTTTACGAACGGCTTGTGAACAAAACATGAAGTGGCAATCTAGTGGATATTCTCCCATTACGATGTCTGTTAATGTTTCTAGAAGACAGCTGCAGCAGAAATCATTTATAGACATGGTAAAAACAATTTTGAACGGAACCGGATTATCGCCACAATATTTAGTACTTGAGGTAACAGAAAGTGTTCCATTAGAAAACTTTGACGATACAATAATTACACTTACACAACTGAAGGAACTGGGCGTAAAAATTGCCATAGATGATTTTGGAAAAGGGTATACGTCATTACATTATATAGAAAAATTCCCATTAGACTTTGTAAAATTAGATAAATCATTAATTGACAATCTTAAAACAGGTATCGAAAGTGTAACAGTAAAAACCATTATAGACCTATGCAAGTCTCTAAACATTGCTACAATTGCAGAAGGTGTAGAAACAAAAGAGCAATTAAATACCCTTTCTAAGTATAAATGTGACAAAACGCAAGGATATTATGTTAGTAAACCGTTAAATAAGGACCATTTGGAGAAACATCTAATCTCATCAGAGCATGGTGTACTTCCTTTTGTAAAAAGTAAATAAAATGATGGGGCACATGAAATTTTAAACCATTAATGATAAACAAAAGTTAAAAGGCCCTTATTATTAAAACAACCGATTTCCCTAATTAAGGAATCGGTTGTATTTTTTCTAAGGCTCATTTCGTTAACTTTGTTGCCATTTGTCCTGCTGTGTTAATTCAAAGACGCATGCCAGGATCCGGTGCTTATTCGGCCAGATATGATGGAGATAGAGGAGAAGGAGTCCGAATCGGGTGGTTATTCGGCCAGATATGATGGAGAAAAAGGAGAAGGAGTCCGAATCGGGTGCTTATTCGGCCAGATAGGATGGAGATAGAGGAGAAGGAGTCCGAATCGGGTGCTTATTCGGCCAGATAGGATGGAGATAGAGGAGAAGGAGTCCGAATCGGGTGCTTATTCGGACACATATGATGGAGAAAAAGGAGAAGGAGTCCGAATCCAGTGCTTATTCGAACAGATAGGATGGAGATAGAGGAGAAGGAGTCCGAATCGGGTGCTTATTCGTCCAGATAGGATGGAGAAAAAGGAGAAGGAGTCCGAATCGGGTGCTTATTCGTCCAGATAGGATGGAGAAAAAGGAGAAGGAGTCCGAATCCGGTGCTTATTCGGCCAGATAGGATGGAGATAGAGGAGAAGGAGTCCGAATCGGGTGCTTATTCGGACACATATGATGGAGAAAAAGGAGAAGGAGTCCGAATCCAGTGCTTATTCGAACAGATAGGATGGAGATAGAGGAGAAGGAGTCCGAATCGGGTGCTTATTCGGCCAGATAGGATGGAGAAAAAGGAGAAGGAGTCCGAATCCAGTGCTTATTCGAACAGATATGATGGAGATAGAGGAGAAGGAGTCCGAATCCGGTGCTTATTCGAACAGATATGATGGAGATAAAAGTGAAGGAGTCCGAATCCGGTGTACATAAGGACAGATTTGTTGGATATAAAAGGAGAAGCAGTCCGAATAAAGGAGTTATCCAATTTTTTAAAAAAACAACCATCTTGGCGAAAAACAGTCTTTACTAAAGACGTTTAGTGACACATGAGGTTGGCACGTATTAGTATTCGCAATAACTAGTTCTCTATTTTTAAACTTTGCGTGAGACAATAAGAAAATAGTCAGGAGAATTTCTCCTGACTACCATTTTATTTAGGAAACTTTTGGAATCATCTTTTGTTTTATTGCTTTTTTCTTTGTTAGATAACGGGCTGCGAAATAAGAACCTAATACATAGAAGACAGCTAAAGCTTGGAATGATAATGTCTCTACGGTTGGGAAAATACAGAACCAGACGCCTGCCCAATTGGGAATATTGATATTGAGGTTGGTAGTACTGATCCAGCCTGCAAGTTGCATTTCTTGAACAGTTTCACCCACCATGACAGCGAGAACCACTACTAGTAAAGCCCCCGTAAATACCAACATTTTTTTATGTGGCAGCCGGTGTTGGGCCATGAAGGTAAGAACTCCGACAATCACGGTTAACCCTAACCCAATCAATACTCCTTGAAGAATGATATCGGAACCAACTTTTAAGCGTAAATTTTGAAGAAATAGTACAACTTCGAAACCCTCCCGATAAACCGATGTAAGACCAAGAATGAAAAGGGACCAAAATGCACCGCTTTTTAAATCTTCACCCTTACTGCTTGTTAGTTCTTGTTTCTTCCGATTATGTAGGTTGATCCACCCCGTCCAGTAAATTTTGTGAAAGAACCAGTTCATAATAATTAAAAGCACAATGACTGCTAAAACACCAGTAAATGCTTGAATATTCAATTGCGAGGCATTAACAGAAGAGATAATGGCCACAACAATAAACCATGTTACAACAGTGGCTAAAAAGGATACACCTGCTCCAGCTGAGATTGGCTTCCAATAATTATCCTGTTTTTTCTTAACTAAGCCAGAAATAATGGCCGATAATACCAAAATGGCTTCTAAGCCTTCACGAAAGACCAGAATAGAAGTATTAATGATGGCAGCACCTGGTGTTATATTCTTTGCGGTAGGATCAGGATTACCGTGATAATAAATCCCTTGCCATATAATAACACCAATCACAACTGCTAATGAAACAGTAATGAGCAAGTTCTTTAAATTAAAAAGTTTACTAGCCATTAAATGTACTCTCCTCCTCATGTATGTAGTGATAATGATAATCTTTATCAATTAGATTAGTTTTATTCTATCGTTATAGTGTTTTTAAGTCAACCTATTTTTGGCATTTTCAGCAAGAGTGTTGTTGTTCAAACAGAACCGAATGTCCGTGATACGAACCGGGCCGCCTTAGAATCTAATATTCTTCCATAAAAGAAGGAATTGCCCGAAACAAGGAAAGGGGTTTACAAACATTTTACAAAGTATAGCTTGTAAATAAGATCATCGTGGTATACGTTATATAAGCAAATAGTTATATATTAATGTGTATGGAGGATACTAATACATGTCGAATTCAGCAATCGAGTTGGAACGGGCTGCTAATGGCTTAAAGTTATTAGGAGACAAAACACGGCTGACCATGATCGCTATGCTAAAACAGAGGGAGTGCTGCGTTTGTGAATTTCAAGAAGTGTTTGATATGAGCCAGCCGTCCATCAGCCAGCACTTAAGAAAATTAAAGGATGCCGGAATTGTAATAGAAGAAAGAAAAGGACAGTGGGTTTATTATTCTTTGAACTCCAATAGTGACTTATTGGGACTGGTCGAAGATATTTTGTCCCATGTGCCGGAGCAAACAGAAAAAATTAACCAGATTGAAACAAGCTGTGGTTGTTAAGAGGATAAAATGAAAAAGAAGTTAATCAGTGAATTTTTAGGGACTTATTTTCTTGTATTTGCCGGGACAGGCGCTATTGTTATTGATCAACTGACGAAAAGTCTAACGCATGTAGGTATTGCCCTTACATTCGGACTTGTTGTCATGTCACTTATTTTTACGTTTGGTCACCTTTCAGGCGCACACTTTAATCCGGCTGTTACGATCGGTTTTTTCATCCATGGAGATATAAAGAAGAGGGAAGCACTTTTCTATATTTTGATTCAGATTCTGGCAGGAATAGCTGCTAGTGCCACATTGATGTCCTTATTTGGCAACGTGGCATCACTTGGGGCTACCATACCAAGAGGATCGTGGGAACAAACTTTTGTTTTGGAATTTATTCTGACCTTCTTCTTAATGATCGTCATATTCGGTTCGGCCGTTCATGGTAAAGCGATAAAGGAATTTGCAGGTATTGCGATCGGGGCAACAGTTGGCTTAGAAGCTATGTTTGCAGGACCAATCTGTGGTGCATCTATGAATCCTGCAAGATCCATTGGACCAGCACTAGTATCAGGTAATACTCACTATTTATGGGTGTATATGCTAGCGACAGTTTTAGGAGCAGGTTGTGCAGCCATCATCTACAAACTACTACATGAATAATAAAGGAGAAACCACTATGTCTAAAAAAACCATTTATTTTCTTTGTACAGGAAACTCTTGCCGCAGCCAAATGGCAGAAGGATGGGCGAAAAAGTACTTGAGTGATGAGTGGGAAGTGCGAAGCGCCGGAATTGAAGCACATGGACTAAACCCGAATGCCGTAAAAGCTATGAAGGAAACAGGTATTGACATTTCCAATCAAACATCCGATGTCATTGACCGAGAAATTTTAAATAATGCCAATTTAGTCGTCACACTATGTGGCCATGCTGCCGATCATTGCCCTGTGACTCCTCCTCATGTAAAAAAAGTTCATTGGGGTTTCGATGATCCAGCAAAGGC
This sequence comes from Neobacillus endophyticus, assembly GCF_013248975.1. Taxonomy (GTDB): domain Bacteria; phylum Bacillota; class Bacilli; order Bacillales; family Cytobacillaceae; genus Neobacillus; species Neobacillus endophyticus. The sequence continues at coordinate 1,235,175 of NZ_JABRWH010000001.1, read as the reverse complement.
AGAAGGAACTGAAGAAGAAAAGTGGGCATTCTTCCAACGTGTCCGAGATGAAATCGGCGACCGGATTAAACAATTTGCTGAGACAGGAAAATAATGAAGAAAGAGTACAACAAAGGGTCTCACTGCGAGACCCTTTTATATAATTTTTAAGAACAGCAGTTATTGCTGTTGAGAATTAACGCAACAAGCAGATGTATATACACTGTTTTCTTCCACATCTGCTTTAGTATAGAAAAACTCCCACTCATTCTCATCCGGGTCATGAACCCAGAATTTATCCTGAAGGGCGTAACAGCAGGTAGTATTCATTTCGTCGTGTTGGGATATAATACCGTTTTCAGCTAATCTATTCTTATGTGCGGCAAGCTCTTCTGTACTTTCAACTTGAATTCCAAAATGTCCAACTTGGTTTCCACTTACTTCATCGTGGAGATTAAGGGTGAAGTTTAATCCTGGTGCTTCGAGCAGGTACTTTGCATAATCCGACTTTACTTTTACTGGTTTGACACCAAAGAGTTTAGAATAAAACTTGATAGATTCCTCTAAGTTTGTAACATTTAGACCAATATGGGCATACTTCATTTTATTTCCTCCCTAAATCAATTTATTTTGATATATTGGGTAAAAAAGTGATGATGATTTATATGTTTTCTTAAATACTCACCCCTTTACTTAACATTGGCAATTGCAATTACAATTTTGTTGCGGCACCGTCTTAGAGTTCTGGTGGTTAGCCCATTTACTGGCTAGTTTTTGAAAGAAAGACTCCTTATTTAGATCCTCAAATTTCCATGCATTTCGGGATATTATTTCTATTTCCTGTTGGCGCAGTTTTAGTTGCTGGTGCATGCTATACTCGTTAAAAAGCATTGTTCATCCCCCTTAATCAAATTATATTGATATATTAATCAAATAAAATTGATTTAACAAAGAAAAAAATTTAGCAGCGCGTCGGTTTGAAGAGGCAGCAAAGTTCATGTGATAATAAATGATCTAGTTCGTCCTGATTCAACTCGTAATAACTCCAAGTTCCCTTGGTATCCTTTTTTATCAGGTTTGCGTCTAATAATATTTTTAAATGATAAGACAATTTTGATTGTGCCATATCAATTATAGGAGATAAGTCGCAGACACACATGGAGCCATTTTTCGTTAGAACGTTTAAAATCTGCAGCCTTTTTTTATCGGCAAGAGCTTTAAACTTTAGTTCATATTTTTCAAACATTTGATCCAATGATATGTCTTGTAACTCAATGTTTAATTCCGTCTCCTCTATCATTTTCTCACCTTCTTTCCCTTCATCAAGAAATATTGATGTATTTATCATATATCCAATATTTTCTTGTGTCAATTAATTCATCAAAAATAATTGATAAATATTTTTATTAAAAAATGCCTCAATAATTCTTCTTTTATTAAAAATGCTCTGTAGTAAGGATTGTGCTCTTTATTTATCTAGGGGTCAGATTATGCGGAATAGCTGTTTATTACGGATTGGTCATTTATGTTAAAGATAAGGGTAAGATTGTAAAGAAGAGTAACTTCAAAAGCAAAAAAATAATAAAAACACGTACAATTGTGATTTCGACGACAGTATAAAGAGCATCCAAAAGGATGCTCTACATACTACAAATTATTTTGATCCTTTAGCTCTAAATAAACTGCGGCCATATCTAGCTTAGCTTTTCCATTTCCATTTGCAGAACGATAAGTAGCATTCGCTGCTTCAGCAAGTGGTAATTTGGTTTCTAGGCGATCTGCCTCGGCTTTTACTAGTCCTAAATCTTTTGCCATTAGTTCAAGCATAAATGCAGAAGGGAATTCCTCTTTACGATACATATCTTTTTTTCCTTGGAATAGAGGTGTATTCATTCCAGAAAGTGAAATCATCTCCAATACTTTTTCTTTATCTAATCCTGATTTCTCTGCTAATAATAATGTCTCTCCAATACCCTGTCCAATAATGCCAAGTAACAAATTAATGGCTAATTTTGCAGAGCAGCCTTTGCCATTTGTACCAAAGTGAATCGTTGCTTTACCTAATAAATTAAAGTAGGGCTGACAAATATCGATAGCTTTCTCTTCTCCACCTACAAGGATAACTAATTGGCTTGCTATTGCTGCTCCTACTGAACCAGAAACGGGCGCATCTAAGTATATGCCGCCTCTTTCAGATACCAGCTTCGCAAATGACACTGAATCTTCTGGTGAAATGGTACTCATGTCTACTATGACCTTGCCTGGATGAATAGTATGTAATACCCCATTTTCTTGGGATAATACATCTTTTACAGCATTAGAGTTAGATAACATAATAAAAATAATATCGGATTGTTCTACTACTTCTTTTGGGGAATACAGTTTAATGGCGCCAGATTCTACTAAAGAGGTTGTTTTTTCTGGGGAGCGATTATATACGTTCACTTTGTAGCCTGCTTGTAAAAGATTCTTCGCCATAGGTGTTCCCATATGACCTAATCCAATCCATCCTAATGTATGCATGATTTCATTTCCTCCTGTTAAAATTGGTTTTTAAAATACAAAAAAGATGATAGACCGCCATCTGCTATGGAGTGGCGGTCTATTTAAATCTCATTTCGGCTAGAAGTAAGATGTTTATGAAGTTGTTAGGAACGTTTATGTCGTGCTGCGGCCTTAGCAAGTCCGTCAATCCAGTCTTAGTGACCGTTAATCATTGGGTTTGGCATCCCTTCTGCCATCTCTTTCGCTGCTTTCCTGTTTTGAATTCGCTACAATGATTTGTTGGAAGCAAAGTTGTCAGTCATTCCTGGCCGGAAGTCTTGGGCTAAATAATCTCATTCACTGATATATTTCCAATCTTTTGTGCAAAATTTATTTTATGCTGTCCAACGAAATTTATACTATCTAGGATATTTCTGAATAACTTTTAGTTAAATTACAGAGGTTGCATTCTTGTAACTTTTTCCTATTTTCCGTGTTCAGCAATCGAAGGCGTTCCTTCAATGAAAGTCATGCCCATTTTGAAATTTGAATGAGGAGTAAGTTTAGTACCATTCCCCAGCTTTTGTATAATGCCAACATTCTCCACCATCATAGTAAACCTTTAAACAAGCTTCTTTAGAGTCCCAAATAATACTATCAATGTATTCGATAGCCCGCTTTCTTCTTTCCTCGGGTCTCATCGATTGCAAATGCTTTATGTAAACCTTTTTAAATATGTCGAATTGTTCGGAGGTAAGATCAAACGTTTTATGGTTTATTCCTAAGAGATTATTGATTTTTAATCCTAATGTAGCTAATGAAGCTTTAAATTGTGACATCGTTCAGCACTCCTTTTTCTGTATAAATCTCGGTTGCTATCTCCATTTTAGATAATTTCGTAATTTTTATGATTGATCACGGTCACGTTATTTTCATAATCAATCCCTGTTGGATTTTTAAGGATTTTAATCGTAACGGAACTATCATAAACGTTTTTAACAATCCCAATGATTCCTTTATTAGAACGAACCTGATCATTTATTTTAGCCTTTTTCAAAATTCCCCCATCCCTTCTCGCTCTAATTTATAAAAGAAATCCAGATCGTTCAATAATTTACGAAGAGATGAAATACAAATGAAAATAACTTGAAATATATTATTTTATTTGTAAAAAATATCCATTGCAAATAAGATTTAAGTTAAATTGAGAAATTAGGCTTTTTAATATTGAAATTTCTTTAACGTTTTAAATTCACTGCCCCAAAAGGGGATCTCATTACAATCTCTAGATTCACAATAGCTGCAATAAGCGAAGAAAAGTCAGTAATACCCACGTAAATGTAAGAATTCGTACGAATGTATTTAAGCGTGTAAGGTCTAATAACAATTAAAATTTCTTTGGTATATATGAAGTAGATCGACCGAAAATATAGTTGTGAAATAGTTAACATTTTTGTTGTCAAATTCAGCCTTTTGATAGAAAAGGGGGGAGTTGGGTTGAAGGAATTTGTTGTTTGCTATACTTTTGAAAATGATATTAAACGAGAGAAAATAGTGAAAGAGCAGGATGTTAACAAGGAAGAGGTTGTAAAAGAAATATTAGAAAAAATCGTACAGCATAAGTACTTTATTGCCAATGGTGAACGGATTAATTCTTCTTTAATCCGCTATATACGGGTTTTGCATGAAAAGCAATTGTCTAAAAATCAGTATAAGTGAGAATAGATCCTATTTTTAATAGACAATGTGTAACTTAGATATAGGAGAGTAGATGATGTCAGAAGAAACCTATCGTTCTCGCGAGGAACGAAAACAAGCCGAAAGAACAAGACAAAACCAACAAAAAAGTAATAAATCTCCCAAAGAGGGAACCTTGTTGAAAAAAGTGCTGCTAGGCTGTTTGATCTTTGTTGTTGTTTCAATTGGTATAAGCGGAGTTACATTCGCTGAAATGATGAAGGATGTGCCTAAATTAGATCCTTCCAAACTAGTAGACCCACTTTCTACGAAATTTTATGATAGAAACGGGAACTTCCTCTATGAATATGGGAAAGAGAAGCGAACAAAAATCACGTATGCTCAAGTTCCAAAATTGTTGGAACATGCATTTATTGCTACGGAAGACTCCCATTTTTATGAACATAGTGGAGTTGATATTAAAGGGACGCTTAGAGCTATTTTTGAGAATCTAACAGGGCATTTTGGTTCCCAGGGTGGGAGCACCATTACACAGCAGGTAATCAAAAACTCATTTCTGACCCCTCAAAAAACGATAAAGCGAAAAGTGCAGGAATGGGACTTGGCCTATCAGCTGGAACAAAAATATTCAAAGCATGATATTTTAATGATGTATTTAAATAAGATTTATCTCGGAGACGGGTCTTATGGAGTGGCTGCTGCTGCAAAAACCTACTACGGGATTGATGCTAATAACTTAAATAAATTAACACTTCCGGAGGCAGCTATGTTAGCCGGGCTTCCACAAGGTCCAAGTATTTACGATCCGTCCAAGCCGTCAAACCAAAAAGCTGCAACCAATCGCCGGAATATTGTTTTAAGCTCTATGTATAAGCAAGGGTATATTACTGAAAAACAAATGAAGGATGCAATGAAAGTACCAGTTACAGCAGGGCTTGTGCCGAAGAACACGCAACAAGGGATGCCGTATGAAGGGTTCTTAGACGCAGCTGTTAAAGAAGTGGAAGCGAAGCTGAAGAATGTAGATATCAGCACGGATGGGTTATCCATTTACACTACCTTAGACCCAAAAGCTCAGGACTATGCGGACAAAATAATGAACACGAACACGATTATTTCTTATCCTAATGCTAATTTTCAAGGGGCTTTTGTGTTTTTAGATACAAAAACTGGAGAAGTTCGTGCCATTGGAAGTGGCCGAAACGACTATCAAGCTTCATTTCTAGGGAACAACTTTGCCATTGATATAAAACGGCAGCCTGGTTCTTCGTTTAAACCGATTTTTGATTATGGTCCAGCCATTGAGAATTTAAAATGGTCTACAGCTCACCAAATAAATGACCAAGAAACAACCTATTCAAATGGTCAATCTATTTCAAACTGGGATCATCAATTTCATGGAATGTTGTCTATTAGAACAGCTCTTCAATGGTCATATAATATTCCTGCCCTTCTTACGTTACGAGAAGTTGGGTTGGAAAATGCTAAAAGCTTCGCAGAGCAACTTGGGATTACCTTTGATAATAATAAGGTATATGAATCCTATGCAATCGGAAGTAATACGGTTAATCCTTTAGAGATGGCAGGGGCCTATAGTGCCTTTGGCAATAATGGAGTATACAATACACCGCATTTTGTCCAAAAAGTTGTCTTTCCTGATGGCTCGGTTGTTAATTTTACGCCTAATCCAAAACGTGTCATGCACGATTACACAGCCTATATGGTGACAGATATGTTACGTACAGTCGTAAAATCTGGTACCGGTATAACAGCAGATGTACCTGGGTTAGATGTTGCTGCAAAAACGGGTACAACAAATTTTGACGATAGAACTAGTGCGCAATATGGATACCCATCCAATGCGACGAATGATAGTTGGCTAGTTGGTTATACACCTCAATATACGATGGCTGTTTGGACCGGCTATCCAAAAAATGGTCCGGGAAACTATATGTTGGGGAGTACGACGAAAATCTCTCAATTAATGTTTAAAGCGATGATGCAGACATTCGGAACAGACAGTTCCAGCTTCCAGCAGCCAAGCGACGTATATAGATTGAATAATGAGTTGTATATCGAAGGTGGAAATCCAAATGATATCCCACAAGTTCCAAATAATGACAATCATTTTGATGATGGTGGAAACAATGAGGATCCTAAACATCTAAAAGACCAATTGAAGCAGCTACAAGAACAACTAAAGCATCAACAGCAAGAACTGAAACATAAACAAAAAGAGCAGAAACATAAACATGGTTAATATGGGTATTTTTCTTATCAGTGTTCCTCCACGATCGGGCGCGATTCTGTAACAAGAATCGTGCTCTTTTTTTATGTTAAGAACCAGATTGCGAAAAAAAATCTTGCTCTCTTTTGTATAGACCATTAAGGTTTTTTGCTTTTTCCGAAAGTTCTTCATCTATTAGTAATCAACAATATTTTTTAAATAATTCTAAGAAAATTCTAATAAAAAGTCATTATAATCATTCAGGGATTTGTCATGACAGATGTTGATGCTACCACTTAAATTTTGGAAGAAAATAAGGAAAAAACAATAAGTTTTATCTCTTCTGCTTTTGATTAAGCTGATCAAGGGTTCTTTAAGTTGTAATTCAAACTATTTCACCGATTTGCACAAACAAAAGAATGGGAAGAGGTAAAAAAAGTTGTAAATTCCAATCAAATTTCATCAGGTGTGATAAACGTTATTTTTGCGGGAAAACTATAAACAGTCCTATAAAGGAGCGTTACAAAAGAAAGAGGGAGAAGTAAATGCTAAATAGAAAAGAACTCTATGCTGATGAGAATGAACCATTTCCAATTGAACGAAACAAACGAATAACAGCAATTGCAGGCATTGTGCTTTTTGTACTCATCATAGCGGAGCTTGTCATTACTGCGAACTTAGATGCACTAAGGTCTGAACATATTTTTGTTGGTGTCCTGTTAGCTGGACCTTTAGTTGTCAAGATGGGAAGCACTGGATACCGATTTTTTCGTTACTATACAAAATCACCTGAATTCGTAAAGGCAGGTCCACCTAATATATTACTCCGGCTTTTAGCGCCGTTCCTCGTTGTAATGACCATTTTGGTGTTTATTAGCGGGGTTGGACTGGTGTTGGGTGGACATGCCTATGAGGGATTATTTCATAAGATACATACCGTTAGTGTAACTTTATGGCTGCCGTTGCTCGCAGTACACATATTCGCCTATCTTCGCAAGGCTGCAAGTCTAATGGCAAATGATTGGAGCAGCATATCCAAGTACCATTTTCCAGGTCGGGCAAGTCGGCTTGGTATTAACATTGCAGCATTAATACTGAGCGGTATTGCGGCAATCATCATCACTCCATTGAGGGTTGGGAGGCATGGACAATGGGATATCCCAGGTCCGATTGCTTTGGGAATTGTAGCGTCTGTAATTGCGGTTTTAATTGCGATACCGATCTTACGTCTAACCAATAAAAGACCGAAACTATGAGTAACCAACTGGGCATTTACCGTGGGCAGCTGTAGAGATGGGAACTTATGATTTAAAGTTGATTTCTTGTGCCGATCATTGGCTGTATCATGTTTTAGACAGTTGATTTTATAAAGAATTTCAATAAACAACAGTTGAATTGAATTTATCGATCTTTAACGATCGGACGCTTATCCGGAACACGGAAAGCGTCTTTTTTAATGGAATAAAGGATCGAGTAAAATAACAAGGTTTTGTAGTAATAGTGAAAAGGAATCGATCAATGATCGAGGTATTCTGTATGAATAAAGAGGTCACCAAGCGAACTCGTAAATGAGAATAAATATCAGAAAATTTACGTCTGTCTATTGACCTAATACCATCTATCTATTTTAATAGGTATTTGGATACTGTTTTGCAGCCATGTCTATTTGCTGCAAAAAAAGGAGATTGGTATGAAGGAGTTTTTTCGAAATCCAAGTAAGGTGGCATTGACTTCCTTAATTGCGACGGTTGTTGTTAGTATTTTACTCGTTTTTTTAATCACTTTAACAGACATACATATAAGCGGGAAAGTAATAATGGCGGTCGCATTATCTTTTTTAATCGTAAACCCAGTTCTTGGATTTATTTATTCGTTTTTTATTAAAGGGAAAAGGAAGATTATTTATATTCTGTTACACTTCATTAGTTTATGTACGATTTCAGTTTTTGCCTTTATAGCTTTTATGTTTACGTACTTTTTACCTTTTGGTCCATAAAACAATAGGTAGTTAGAAACTTAGAACAACCGGAGGAATATATAGTTTGAACAGGAAATTTTGGAAGTGGTTTAGTGTCATCATCGGAACAGTGATGATTGTTTTGGCGGTGTTGGTGTATTTTGTAACGTATACTGGAGCAAACATTTATCCTGATGCGAATAAAAAGCATGTCATGATTCGTCTGGAAGACGTCGGGCCAGGTGGTGAATATAATAGTTTAGCAGATTTGGGCAAGCTTCGGGCCGTTATGGAATACTTAGAGTCGCAGCATATCCCATTTCAAGTGGCGGTTATTCCAAGAAGAATGAGTATCGGTTCGGATCATATTTGGCAGGAACGAGGGATTGATGATCCAAAACCAGATGCTGTCGTAACGGCATTCATCAGGCTCCTTCAAGAAGCTGAACAACATCATGGTGTACTTGGAATGCACGGATATACCCATCAGTATGGAGATGTTGCAAAGGCCGACAATAGCCAAAACTCAGGGATTGGTACCGAATTTAATGTGAAAAATGCACCGGAAACGAAGGAAGCCTCATATGCAGAGGAGAGGATAACAGATAGTTTGTCTGCTTTCTATAAAGCTGGTCTCCATCCGGCCTTCTGGGAGTCTCCTCATTATAAGGACACACGTGAACAGGAGAAAGTATTCCGCTCCTATATGGGTATTCTCTATCAGCCGGATCTTTACTCCCTAAGATCCCTCAAGGATTTGAATGTCTATGATACTGTTAATTCGTATGGACAGAATAGCTTGGGTTCCGTCTATGTCCCGGCTCCGTATTCTTATGTAACCAATGGCAAATCAGTAGATAACATTCTTTCAAAGGCGGCGCACAGCAATGGACTAGCCTCTTTTTATTACCACCCATTCTTAGAGTTCCCTAATCTAGAGCCGGTGACTGGAAAAGATGGTAAACCTATAGTAAAGGATGGACTGCCTGAATATCGCTATAAACAAACAGGTCAGTCTTCCTATCTTCATAGGCTTGTCATGGGCTTCAAGAAAGAAGGGTATCATTGGAGGTCCTTATTTGATATTGTCCCGTTTACCCCTGCTCATCGTGTCACACTGCCGCCTGACACAAAAACAAATCATATCATGTTAGGAGATGTAACGGGCAGCGGATATACAGATGTGGTGGTGCGTGAGGCACATAGAATCATGGTGATCCCGGGGAACTATTTATGGCCGCGCAATCGACCTCAGGAAGCGAGTGAGGTTTGGTTAAAGTATACATCATTACCTGAGGAACAATCTTTTCTTACTGATATTAATCATGATGGTAAGCAGGATCTTATTTTTTACAATAAACAAAATGGTGACTTAAAAGCTTGTTTGGCAGGAAAAGGTTTATTTGAGTCCCCCATATTACTAGGAAAACTTCCAAGTGGGCTTGCGTCCCTTCAATCGTTTCAAAATGGGGAAGACCATCAACTTATCGCAACAAAAAAGAGACAGATTATTTTAATTCGTATCGTGAATAATCAACTGATTTCAAACAGTTTAAAAACGACCTTAACGGCGGGCTCAACCTTTCTAGTTAGTGGGTTCCAGGACAGTAAACACGATGGAATCCTTAGTGTTTCGCCTAAAAATCATAAAGTGTTTATTCTTTATAATCAAGGAGACAACTTCACCAAGCCCTTCCTCATTAAAGGCATTGACATTCATTCTGATGACCAGATCCTAGCTGGTGACACGAATGGAGATGGTAGAAGTGACATCATCGTATATTCAAGGAAAGATGGGGTTTGGAGGGTATATGAGAATAAGGGGAATGGTCATTTTTCTCCAATAAGCAACGACTTTGGCCCATGGGCGGAAGGATTAAATAGATCAGGATTCATTGCCGATTTTGATGGTAATGGGAAAATGGATATTGGATCGTATGATGAGGCAAACCATGTGTTGGATGTGGCCTTGTCTTTTCGAGGTCCAATGCCAAAATCGAAAGGAAAAAAATAAATGCATCAGTTCTTCGTCATCATTGCGGATATATTTCAATTTATTATTTTTACAGTTAGTATCTATCAAATTATTATTAGTTTGGCAGGTTGTAGGAGAAAAATGGAGGACAAGGTGGATCATCCTCCCCAAAAATCATTTGCCATTTTAGTAGCTGCCCATAATGAAGAGAAGGTTATAGCGCCACTCTTAGAAAATCTTATAAACTTAGATTACCCAAAAGAGTTGTATGAAATCTTTGTCATCTGCGATAATTGTACAGATCAAACGGCACAAATTGTTAAGCAGTATAATGTGTGTGCAATGGAAAGATTTGATGCAGTCAATAAAGGCAAGGGTTATGCCATGGAATGGATGCTGGAGAAGCTATGGAAGAGAGATCGGCAGCATGATGCTGTGGTAGTCTTTGACGCAGACAATTTGGTCAGTAGAAACTTTCTGCTCGAAATGAATAATAATCTAGTAGAGGGACATCGAGTGATTCAAAGTTATTTAGAAACTAAAAATCCATTCGATTCTTGGGTTTCCCTGTCATATGCTATTACATACTGGTTTATTAACCGAATGTGGCAGGAAGCCAGGCATAATTGGGGGATGGCTGCTACCCTTTCCGGAACGGGAATGTGTTTTGAGACAAATTTGCTTAAGGAATTAGGATGGAATGCCACATCCCTAACAGAGGATGTGGAGTTCACTGCCAAATGTATAAGCAATGAGATCTATCCAACCTGGGCAAAAAATGCCATTGTCTATGATGAGAAGCCGATCACTCTTATGAGCTCTATCAGACAACGGCTGCGGTGGATGCGCGGGCATACCGATTGTGCAAGGAGATATATGAAGCCTCTTATTTTAAAGGCAATTCAAACAAAGCGGTTTGCACTGTTTGATGCAGCAATGTATTTGTTTCAACCGATTCGGTTTTTATTCGTTGCCGCTGTATGGGTGATGTCCTATTTGCAGGTTGCCACACCTTTATATTCTCAGTTTGCCCTGCTGAAAATGGTTCCAGACTGGGCTTGGTTTGCACTTAACACGGCATTGTTTCTGCAATTTCCGTTAGTCATGCTTATGGAAAGGAGACCATGGAAGGCGTATCTGGGGCTTATTCTTTTTCCTGTTTTCCAATTTACCTGGTTTCCAATCACTTTGGTGGGGTTGTTTACAAGTAAGAACAAAACCTGGAATCATACCATTCATACTCGTTCCATTCGATTAGAAGATATGAAAGGTTAATAGAATTTTTCCTTTGTAAGGGGGAAGATATGAAAACATTACTCATCACCACACAAATCCTTTATTTACTATGTTTGGTTCCTTGGTATCTAATTTGGGGTTTATCGTTTATGACTTTTGACAACGGTTATAGCATTTATAATGTTACTTTTGTCTTGCTCATTAGTTTGTATCCAATCGCGGTGCTTACGTGTTCCATTATTGCCTGGATCCTTCGCAAGCGAAGAAGAAGGATTTCTGCAGCTGTCAATTTCATACCTATGTTATGGGTTATATCCCTGGTTTTATCAATTGTAATCAATATTCTTATTTATAAATAAAAATTGGGTGCTGTTCTGTCATAGGGATAGCACCTAATTTTTTTTAAAAAGGCCTGATCGTTGAATAGGAATGGGCTATTATTATGGGATAACACGCGGAACATAAAGATTTAAACTCATATGTATCGAAAAATTCAAAATATAAACATTATTTACTTGAGGTCAGAGGGCAATTTTGGTAAAATCATATAAATTAATCGTTCAATGTGTACTGGCGATGAAACGTGGGTTACCACGGGGGAACACATTGATATAGTCAGCCGTTCGCCTGGGCAAAGTGTTTGAATAGATCAAACACTTTTTTTATTTGGCCGATAGGAAAGCTTTCCTATCAGGCATAAGTACACTAAGGAATGCTTCGTGAGCAGTCGATCAGCTGTGCTTTTCGGCGAACTACGCCTCTGTCTTCGCCCTAACGGGCTCGTCAGATGGCAAGTTTTCTTTAAATGGAAGGGTGAAGGTATAATGGGCAAAATTATTGAGCTTCGAAAATTCCGCAAAAGAAAGTGGAACCAGAAATTCATTGAGGTTCTCATGGTCATATGTATGGCTATTGTCATTGGGGTATTCACTTACTTTTTAATTATAACGAAGGGGCGTATTGTACCAGCTTCCTACTTGGATTCAAAGGCAGGATTGGTTATGCCTGATAGGTAGTGTTCTTCCGCTCATTTAGCGGTACAAAAAATAAGCTGGAAATCTATTTATGAAAAAGCAGGGGGGTGAAATAAAGGGCTCTGTTTTGAAGTATTAAATTTTAAATAGTTTTGAAAATAACAATAAAAAACTCCGTAAAAATAAGCGGAGATTTTTCGGTTAGATGCAGAATGGAGCATGTTTCGGGGGTATATAAGGGGAGATTTTCCGATTAAACTAAGCAAAAAGCCCCCATTTCCGCATTTTTCCGGTAAATAGACGGAATCTCTCCGTCTATTTAAGCCTTTGTTATTAATAATTACTCATTAAGCGAAATTTTTCCGTCTATTCGGTGTTTAACCTGATCCCCCGACAATAAGTGCGGATCCTCGTGATTTATGATGGATTTGAAATAAAAGAAATCATTAAACCAAAAGAGGAAGAAACGAGCTTTATTGGTTTTAAAAATAAATCAAATGTCATCCGTTGTAATAACGGGGCTGACTAAACCTCGCTGTGTGAGGATGAAATAAGATACTCCTAAATAAGTTTTGTTAGAACTTAAATTAACGGACGAGGGAATATTTGTTAAAATAAATCTGGATTGGAGGGGATTCGTAAATGATATTGGTGAGTTCGTGCTTGGCGGGGTTAGAAGTAAGATATAATGGTACGCATTGTTTAAATAGTAAAATAAGTAAACTAGTAGAAGAAAATAAAGCTATGACCATATGTCCAGAATTACTTGGTGGTTTTTCAACTCCGAGAGAACCTGCGGAAATAATAGGGGGGAATGGGGAAGATGTGTTGGATGGCAAGGCCAGAGTAGTGGATCAAACAGGAAAAGATGTGACGCAACTTTACCTAAAAGGAGCATTTGCTGCACTCGAAAAAGCGAAAGAGTTACATGCACATATCGTCGTTCTCAAAGAGAACAGCCCATCCTGTGGAAGTTCAAAGATTTATAACGGCAAATTTATCGGAGAAAAAATCGAGGGGATGGGCGTTACCTCGGCTTTATTAATGAGAAATGGTATAAAAGTAATTTCTGAAGAACAATTTGCTGAAACCTTTCTTTAGTTCATTTTAAAACATTGTAAGGAAGCATCGGTTTAACCGATGCTTCCTTACGTGATATTAATTAATAAGTTCATAAGAATTCCTTAACGCATCAAGATATACCTTTTCTGGGAATTCTGTAATCCTTAATAATTCAATCGCATTTTTTGTTTTGGAAGGGCCAACCTTAATTAAATAGTCAAAAATAATTTCATCATTAATGATCTGTTCTCTAAAATGATAGTTATCATACTTAGGTGGCAATTTATGAGTTAGTTCTAAATCATGAGTGGCTGCCATAAGCCTTGTTTCGTTACAATCATTTAAATAATTTAATACGGATTCCGCTGCAGCTACCCGCTCAATGGTATTGGTCCCTTTAAAAACCTCATCCAGAAATATGTACATAAATACATCTTTATTGCGATCTCTAATATCAAATATTCTCTTTAGTGCAGAAATTTCATTTAAGAAATAACTTTGGCCTTTTTCAATATCATCGGACATGGCCATGGAGGAATATACTAATCCTTCGGTTAAAGTGATTTCCCTGCTGGTACTAGTATTTAAAGCCTGTGATAAAATGATATTAAGTGCGATGGTTTTGATAAATGTAGACTTCCCAGAAGCATTGGAACCAGTAAGAAGAACGTTTTTATGGAAGTCAAAATCATTTCCTACTGGTTTGTTTAATAAAGGATGGTAGGCATCTTTTACGATGAATGTTTTACTAGTATTGTATTTTGGTAAGCAATAATATGGCAGTGATTTTCTCCATAATGCAATGGAATAGCAACAGTCAAACTCCCCTAGGTTCTTCCACGCCAGTTCATATATATCACTATTTTTGCTTAAAAAATTGATTATATAATGGAATACAAAGTAATCAATTAAAAATATCGATTTAAGCAATGTGAACAGTTGAAGTAATAAGTTGTTCGCACTAGGATCTTGTAATAATACGATGCTAATAAAAGGTGCCCTCCGTAATTTGTTTGTTCGTTTTAATAAATCAGCATTATGATTTAATTTTGCTAATTTCCTGGATGCGAGGATCACATTTAAACAATAGAATAAATTTTCAAACTCTACCTCATTTTTGGAACGATTGGTGTAATAAATGAAGACGTTGACTAATGTGCTTAATAAGGTTAGTAATAGACCAATTTGGAGTGAAAAAAACATCGTAATCACTCCAAGAATCGGAAGAACACTAAGGATAAAATATAGTTTCGTTACTTTATAATCAGGTTTGCCGAAAATATATTGGGAAGAGTTTGCATGTAGGGCTTTACCCAATTTGGATAAAATAAAGGATAATTTAATCCTGTATTTCTTATCCTCTGTAATTTTTTCTATTAATTCTTCATCAAACAAATATTTTTCATGCGCTTTTTTTAACCTGTGATACAACATTTCTTCTCCGACAGAAGTAAAGGTATAATTAATGATTTCAAATATTTTCGTCATGTTTAGGTCATTCCACGTGATATCATCTACACAATAATGATCCTTAGAGCGTCCTTTACTATTTTCATAAAAGTGTGTAAACGTGGCATGATAATTTATGGGGCTGGCTAACTTAGCATTTTGATCCCATAAACTTAGAATTAACTTTCTTCTTTTATAGGAAAAATTCAAATTAGCTATAAAAATTAGTGCTGTAAAAACGATGATAACGTAAAGGTAAAACATTGGATCCTCCTGATCTCTGACTTTATAGAATAATCATAATCGTAAATCCATATTTTTACCATAAATGTTTTATTCTTCAATTCACAACTTTCATGCATCCTTTTTTAAACTAAGTAAAATGACAGACTATTCGAAAGGTGAATAGTCTATTTTATTGATATCCGAGCCCCTTTTGTATAATCTCTGAAATTTTTGCCCATCCTTAATCTATAAAGAAAAGATTGGGAGGTAGAAAGAGTTCAGCAGCCTGCCACCAATACAGCGGAATTCCAAAGAGTAGATGACTTTTAGGGGGAAGAGTTATGAATGATGGAATGAATGAAAGGTCCAACTTATTGAAAAAAATAATCGAAGTGAAAAAGATGGATATTGAGGAATGTCAGCAAGAACTCAATAGTCGATACTATCCTGTTATTGTGAGATTGGCGATCACAGAATATATCTTAAAGCTGCAGGAAGAACTAGAGAACTATAATGACAAATTAATAGCGGCATCAAAAGAGTAGGAATTAGGCAATGGAGTAGAAAGAAAGAACGAAAAAGGCATGAAATCAGATTTCATGCCTGGGAAACCCCTTGTGGCAATTGAAAAAAGATTGCTGCATAATTCCTCTTTATCCACCATTTATAGTAAATTTAATTACAAACTTTAGAATTTAAATGTATCCACCGTTGACACGTAAAGTTTGTCCAGTAATCCAAGAGGCTTCTTCGCACAATAATAAATGAATAGCTCCTGCCACATCTTCTGGAGTACCTAACCGACGAAAAGCGTTCATATTACTTAACGCTTCAATTTGTTGGTCAGATTTACCATTAAGAAATAACTCGGTAGCAACTGGTCCGGGTGCAATCGCATTTATGGTAATTTGCTTTGGTCCAAATTCCTTCGCTAATTGACGTGTGAATTGTTCAACGGCTCCTTTCGTTCCAGCATAAACGCTATATGCGGGGAACATATGGCCATTTATAGAGGTAGAAATGTTGATAATTCGTCCCCCTTTTTCCATACGATGAAAAGCTTCTTGTATAGCAAAATAAGTTCCTTTCGTATTGGTTAAAAATTGAGTATCAAAATCTTCTTCCGTCACTAGATCGATTGGTTTATTAATCATAATGCCAGCATTGTTGATTAATATGTCTACTTTTCCAAACGTTTCAATGGCAGAATCAAACAACTTTTTGATATCGCTTATTTTGGAGATATTTGCTTGAACCGCAATGGCTCTACCGCCTTCCGAATGAATACGATCCACTAGTTCTTCAGCCTGGTTTGAGCTATTTACATAGTTAATGACTACATTTGCTCCCTCAGAGGCTAATTTTTCAACTACCCTTTCACCAATTCCACGCGCACCACCAGTAACAATGGCGACTTTATTTTTTAAATGCATGGCCATGCTTTTTTCCACCTTTCTGTTATGAAACAAAAGTCGTTTTAACCTTATATGGTTATTATCAAGTCCTTCCTTTCATTACAGTTTTATTTTGTTGTTGCGTAGTATGGCGAGGTAGGCCCTTTTTCACCATTCTTACTTAATCTGCAAGTGGAAAAAAAGCGCCCCCTGTGCGGCAGTAGAGTGGTTTTAGTTACGGTTGAAAGGGGAAAAAGGTGCCTTCGCGCGAAAGTAGAATGGTTCTAGTTAAGGCCGAAAGGGAAAAAAGCGTCCTCGCGCGAAAGTAGAATGGCTCTAGTTAAGGTCAAAAGGGAAAAAAGCGTCCTCACGCGAAAGTAGAATGGTTCTAGTTAAGGCCGAAAGGGGAAAAAGCGTCCCCGCGCGAAAGTAGAATGGTTCTAGTTAAGGTCGAAAGGTGAAAAAGCGTCCTCGCGCGAAAGTAGAATGGTTCTAGTTAAGGCCGAAAGGGAAAAAAGCGTCCTCGCGCGAAAGTAGAATGGTTCTAGTTAAGGTCGAAAGGGGAAAAAGCGTCCTCGCGCGAAAGTAGAATGGTTCTAGTTAAGGTCAAAAGGTGAAAAAGCGTCCTCGCGCGAAAGTAGAATGGTTCTAGTTAAGGTCAAAAGGGAAAAAAGCGTCCTCGCGCGAAAGTAGAATGGTTCTAGTTAAGGTAGAAAGGGAAAAAAGCGTCCTCACGCGAAAGTAGAATGGTTCTAGTTAAGGCCGAAAGGGGAAAAAGCGTCCCCGCGCGAAAGTAGAATGGTTCTAGTTAAGGCCGAAAGGGAAAAAAGCGTCCTCGCGGGAAAGTAGAATGGTTCTAGTTAAGGTCAAAAGGGAAAAAAGCGTCCTCGCGCGAAAGTAGAATGGTTCTTGTTAAGGTCGAAAGGGAAAGAAGCGTCCCCACGCGAAAGTACCCCGGTTCTAGTTAAGGTCAAAAGGGAAAAAAAGCGTCCCCGCGCGAAAGTACCCCAGTTCTAGTTACGACCGAAAAGGGGGAAAGTGAGCAGATCTTTTTGGCAGAGAGAAATTTAAGAATGATTGGATGTTTGAATTTAAAGGGCAATTATAAAAAGCCATCTTTTGGAGCTATAACTCAAAATATTGACCCTCCCCTTACAGGAGGGTTTATATTTTGGGGTATAGTTCATTTTGAAAGGGGCTTTCTTATGTTTCATGCAGCCACATTATTGCTTTTTATGGGTACTGCTATTATTTTAATTCTTATTCCTGGACCAGATCTGCTATTCACGATCACGCAAGGTATGACAAATGGAAGGAGAGCAGGGATTACCACGGCGTTGGGACTAAGTTTAGGTAACATTGTCCACACTTTAGCAGCTGCTCTGGGTTTATCACTTATTATTAAAACTTCCGTCGTCTTGTTTACGATATTTAAATCAATCGGGGCGCTCTATTTGTTCTATCTAGCTTATCAATCTTTAAAACATCGAAAGGAACAAATGGACCTTAACGCTGGAAAAAATAGTGAAGGGAAAGGGCTCTTTTTAAAAGGATTATTAATGAATATCTTCAATCCTAAAGTAGCAATTTTTTTTCTAACCTTTCTTCCTCAATTTGTGAATTATAAATTCGAATCTGTTCCCCTACAGATGTGCATTTTAGGTCTGATTTTTATTATGTTGACTGCCATTATTTTTAGTCTTTTCGGATATTTTTCAGGAGTTTTTCGTGAACGCTTATTGAAAAATCCGCGTTTCAACGAGTATTTGAACATCGCTGCGACGGTAATCTTTATAGGTTTGGGACTAAAACTTTTGACAACCGCCATATAACTTTTTCAAGTAATGGTAAAAATGGTGTAACGGAAACAATGAGCGGAATGGAGAGGTCTTAATGGATCTCTCCATTTTTTAAATAGAGAAATGGTAAGTGATATTTTCATTTTTCTAAGGCTTATTGTACAAGGGCAGCCATAAAGTAAAAGCTAGCACCAATTATGAAAAAAATGGCTGCAACGATTGCAAAGGCTTTGGTCAGTTTTATTTCCTGACACTCAGGTGGAGGGGACGGTGATAAATTAGTAGGAATAGTGAGCGTGACTGGAACTGAAACTGGGGCTGGCTTTGGTTCAGGTTTAGGCGGTTCAGTAGGTTTAGGTGGTTCAGCTGGTTGCTGGGTAATATTAATATTTTGGCTCCAGGTATTTTCATTCATCATCACGATGGTTAAATCCTTTCCGTAAAATTTAAGTTATTCCCGGCAATTAGTTAAATGCCCATTACGTCATTTATATTATGTTAATTTTGGGCAGGGAGTGAATAAAGATTTCGGCTTCACATTTAGAACCATCATCATTTTTTAGATACGTACTTGGAAATCGTTTTCTTGGGCGTAATTATGAAATGATGCCATCAATTTGCTCGGTTCTTTGCAACAATGAAAACACGATTTCAGAGCGGATGCATATCAATATATGTATGAAATCATCATTATCCAATTAAGGAAGGCGTGAAATTCAGATGCATTCCGCCAGCGATCTATTAAATTCCCCTTCATTAAATTTATCATATGACTTAAAAAGTTCTGTATATCACCAGAAAAACAATCAAAACTATATTCTTCAGCAAACGGCTGAACAGTTTCCGGTTCTGGAAAACTTAAGCGTTTTTGATGTTTATTTGACTAAAGGAAATAGCGTGGAAACGCATTGGCACCCCAATGCAAATGAATTAGCCTATATGATAGAGGGTGAAGCTGAATTTGCCGTATTCAATCCAAATACAAAGCAGTTACTCAGATACCGGGTTAAGCCGCCTCAAACGGTTTATGCCCCAATGGGATGGTTTCACTGGGCAAGTTCAATATCGGATCGTACCCAGTTGATTGCCATTTTCGATCATAAGTCCCCTGAAATCGCCTTGATGTCTGACGTTTTGAGAAAGGTACCGCCAGAGGTATTTCAGAGAATTTATGGTGTGAATGCGGATCAGTTAGCTGAAGTGCTCAAACCGATTAACCGATCTGTTATTATTGGACCGCCTAGTCAAACCGATATACGGTGGCGTATTGGGGATCAAGGCAATTTTTGATCCATTAACCTTTTCTCTAAGGCCTTTTATCGGGCATGACATAAATATTTGAAAAGTATGAAAAACTACCCATTTTTTCCAAGAGGAGAATTAGCAGTGGTGAACTTTGGAAAGAATATTCAATAGAGCCTTTGAGAATCTGAGGAAATGCATGAAACCTGCATTTCCTTTTTAAGGTGATACAGGATTGCAGGAGGGCGGCTATGCCTCATATATTTTGGTACTACGGGCTGATGGTCATCGGGGCTGTTATAATCGTCTACACGATATATAAGATTAGGAACATTGGGGATTTTTTTTCATATTTTATTTTTGTAACGGCTTGTTCGTGGGTTGGAGAGGCTGTCATCCTCTTTGTTCTAAATGCTTACGCATACAAGCCAGGGCTTTTTAAAGATCCTTTTAAAGATAATATCATTGGGCATAGTATCGCTAACTCAGCATTTTGGGCGTCGGCGGGCATTTTTGTTATGTATTTTCAGCTTTCATCTATCTGGATTGGAGTGATCTCTATCTTTTTTATGGGGGTTGAAGTTGTTTTTCTTAAAGTAGGAGCCTATTCACACCATTGGTGGCACGTCTACATGACCGGAATAGCCACATTTATTTTTATGATCATCATGAAAAAGTGGTATTTACTACTAAATGAAAGAAGATATAAGTCACTAAGAATCATCACCATATGGCTCATTGCTTGGATTATCATTCAAACTCCAACAAGCGCACTTATGTTATTTGATAAACAATTTTTTCGGGTCCATTGGGTGGAAAACATTTATCGTGACAGTACGTTATTTAGTGGATTTTTGTACCATATCATAATGGCTGTCATCGTTACATTTTTCATTTACATACCTAAATCAAGTTATTGGAAACTGTTACCCTTTTTTATCCTGCTGGTAGGTGATATTTTCCTTAAGCACATGAACATCTTAGTTTTTTATCATGATTGGAAAATAAGTTACTTGGCCTTCTTTCGCGCAGCAAGTCTACTCATTATTATTCTGCTTGAAAAATATACATTGAGAAGCGTTACGGTTGATCCACTTGTTTAAGAATCTAAATTTACTTACACTTAACACAACCTTCATATTTTATAAATCTCAAATGGTTAAAATAAAGATGTTGGAAAGTCAAAACCTATTCGACTCTCCAATCCCCCATTATCCGGTGCCCAAACCGGATATTTTTTTGTAGTCATGTACTTTGATTAAATAGGGGCAACGGTGTTAAGCATTAAAAAATTTAAATATACCATCATTTAAATGCGTAGAGAAGGGGTAAAAAAATACCCCTTCTCCATTTTTTTGTTATATTTTAACATTCAGAATGTTGGTCAGAAGTGTCTAAAAATTATCACATAATTTAGTTGCCGACCGGAAAGAAATATTGGCTCTGATGAAATGCGGAGGTATAAATGATGAAGAACATTTTAGTAACAGGCGGAGCAGGGTATATAGGCTCTCATACAGTAACAGAATTGATTGATCATGGCTATAGTGTAGTGGTTGCAGATGATTTGAGTACAGGGAGCGAAGCTGCAATTGATTCCAGGGCAAAATTTTATAAATTAGATGTAACAAATCAAGAAGCTTTTTCGCAAATATTTGAACAGGAATCGATTGATGCCGTATTGCATTGTGCAGGTAAAATTATTGTAAGTGAAAGTATGGAAAAGCCGTTAGAATATTACGATGCCAATGTTACAGGTTTAAAAAATGTATTAGAGGTATTAGTAAAATATAAGATTGATAAAATTATGTTTTCCTCTACGGCGTCTGTATACGGAAATAATTGTTTTGATCGAAAAGCGACAGAGGAAACACCGGTTGCGCCCGTCAATCCTTATGCAGAAACAAAATATGCGGGTGAAAGATTAATTCATTGGACTGCATCCCGCTTTAACATGCGATATGTTATTTTTAGATATTTCAATGTAGCAGGAGCTTCATTAGATTCTACAAACGGTTTAAGAGTAAAAAATCCTACGCATATCATTCCTAATGCGAATAAAACGATTTTGGGCGAAAATCATGTTTTGCAAATTTTTGGCCAGGACTATGATACAAAAGATGGAACATGTATAAGAGATTACATTCATGTTTTGGATTTAGCCAGAGCACATGTGATGGGGATGGATTACCTTTTTGAAGGGCAACCTTCCGATTTATTTAATATCGGTACAGAAAAGGGCTATTCCGTTACAGAGATTGCCCAAGCCGTTGAAAGAGTGACAAAAAGAAAATTGAATTACATTTATGTGGATCGACGAGAAGGGGATCCTGCAAGTGTACTAGCTGATTGTAGTAAAGTAAGAAGCAAACTGAAATGGGAACCTAAGTATAGCTTGGATGATATTATTCTTTCAGATTATAATTGGAGGAAAAATAAGAACAGTATTTAATTTGTCCCCCATAAATCTTAGAGTATTTCCTTCTAGATCTTATCTGATTTAGGAGGAAACACTCTAGATAAAAGCAGAACCATTAAATTTCATTCCTTTATTCTAATTTCTTGTTTATCATTTTGAGTTGTTTTTTTATTGTTTCAATTGACTTAAATAGTTTTTCCGCAATTTGATTTTTGCTTAATCCTTGTGCTTTTAGCTTGTATACCTCGCGTTCAGCTGGAGTCAGGACTTTTATTTTTCTGTCTGTTTTGATTTTATTAATAAGTACTGTTGAGACATCTGAATGAAGACTTACCTTACCGGAATATGCTTCTCTTATAACCTTGGGAATATCTCTATAAGATAATTTAGTGACGTAATTAATAGCTCCTTTTTCAAAAGCTTCAAGAATAATTTCCTCATCATACCATGATGTTAACATGATGATCTTCTGCAATCCTTTTGTGAGTAGTTTGTTTATAATTTCCAGTCCGCTTAATCGATGATCATTTTCAGAAAGTGACAAATCTAATAAAACGACATCTATGTTGTTACAATCAACATTTAGTGCTTCTTCTTTCGTATAAATTTGTTTAACAACCTTTAGGTCACTTTCGTTTTCAATATAATTACACAGGCACTTCATCCAAACGGGATCATCTTCCACTATCATTAATCTGATAATACTCATAATCGATATGCTCCTATTAAATTGAACCTATATTAGTAAAGAACTTCAGTGATTCTTTTGGAGGGAAGAGACAATGTACATGTAGTACCTTGGTTTACTTTACTCGTTATTGCAATAGCTCCATTATGTTTTTGCAAAACCTTATAACAATAGGTTAAACCTAATCCATAATTACTTTTCGTTTCTTTTGTTGAATAGAATGGGTTAAAGACATGGAGGAGCTCTTTCTTTTTCATTCCTTTTCCATTGTCTTCGATCTCTATAAATACTTTTCTCCTAGTTTTATAGATTTTAATGGTGATTTTTCCGTTACGATCCGTAGCCTCCATTGCGTTCTTCAATATATTTTGAAAAGATTCTTGTAAATGTAATGAATCTCCCCGTATTTTTACGTTAACCTCGTACTGTTTACAAATTTTCAATTGTAGATATGGCTGTAATAAACGAATAGCTGAATCAATACAATCTCTTAGTAAAAATTCAGTTTCTTTCAGATTTATAACGTCCAACTGACCTTGTATTCGTGATGAGAGCTCTAAAACATGGTGTGTTGAATTTAATGCCAAGTCAATATTTTCAGCAGCTGCATCATTTAATGGTGTAAGATCCTTTAATTGATTCATCAAAATGTCGATTTTCGCAAGTTCGTTTTTTATCGTGTGATTCAACAGTGCTGTGCCTGAAGTAATCGTTTTTAGTGAATTATCCCGTTGGTGTTTTTGGACATAGAAAGATCCGATTTTTAAACTTAGATAAGCAATTGGTAAAAATAGCAAAATAATTCCTGGTGCTTTCATAGGATTCATGATCCAAAGTAAAAACATAATCATTTACCTCTAAACTATATTTAATACGAGTACCAATTAGATCAACAAAGGTTATGTAAAAATATGTTAATTAAAAAACTTTATGGATTATAACATAAATAAGAAAATTTTGGAATTAAATGTGTGTTCTTAAAAGACAATCGGCGGTCGTATCTTTTTCTATAAGAATTGAATATCTAAAAATATCATTTCATGTTTGGGTTTAAGAGATACAACATGTAAATTAAACTACTAAAAGTAGAATGGTTGTTTTAGAATGAGGTTTTCTTGCAAATCATCATTTTGTCGAATATTGCGAAAAATAAAACTTTTATGAATTCGTTTTCAGCTAGTACAATCATGTTTAGTTAAAGGACGTTGGGGAATTTATAGAGATAGTAAGGTCAGCAAGGGGGTTATAGGATGGATAGAGAACAAATAAAAGAGAAAAACGATTTGAAGGACAAAATAGTGCAAATTAGCATCGATATTTGCGAATGCACTAGGGACAGTTTCCAAGAGGCCGTTGAAAGGAATGGAAAAACGGTAGAGGATGTTTTAACGTTGTATATGAAAAAATATGTTTGGAAACAAAGCGAATTACAGAGAAATAGAGAAAAAAAGCGTCAAAGTATTGGATAAGCCATATAAACCCTATCTTTTTGATAAGGGTTTTTTATTTGGTTCAAATGCCTTACTTACTGCTCAATTCAGAGAAATGAACAAGCTTAATATCCCTGTAGGGGGAACCAGCTTTCATGATTTCTAAGAAACCAGAACTATATTCGTGTAGAATAATATACTCTTCACCTTCAAAAATAACTCGGTTTTTTTCCATGATTCACTCTCATTCTACTTTTTTATTCGTAATGAAGGAAATCTGTTCTTTTTATCTCTGAATTTTAATCTTAAGTATGTTGAAAAAGGAATGAAAACCAGATCGATCATCATTGCGGTGGTCTATATCAGGAAAACTTCTAAGTATGTCTATTTTATTCATATATGTGTTTTGTTTTCAACAACTATGTCAGATTATCTGACAAACTTTTTTGAAAATAATAGAAGATATCCCACGTATATAACTGAAATTTATCAACCATACGAAACGTTCATTGAATTCATTGGTTATCCTTTTTGCATGATCCATAACATTACATAATTTAGAAGAGGAGAGGCTTTATGGCTGCCGTCCTGGTTAAATCAAGCACCAAAGGTCCATAAAGCAGTAGTTGGGAACAAAAAAACACCGAAATTACACGGTGTTATTTGTGTGTTTACTATTTATTCTTGTTTAAAAAGTATCTTACCAGCCCATACGATTACACAAAGAAGTAATATGTGCAAGATGATGCCGCCCGTGCCAAGCGTAAATACCTATATTTACACCTACTGAAACTACACCTGATTCTGGGTGGATAAATGTCTTTTCTATATCAGCACTACTTAGACTTCGTAAAAGGGTTGTCCAGCGTTTGTGTAATGATTCGAGCAGAGATAGTGAAATATCAATTGGTAATTTATTATCATTAAGTTCCGCCCACTTCTTTTCATCATATGGCTTTATTACTGGTTTTTCTTCTGTTAGAGCCAATTTAAAGCGAACGTATGCATTCATATGACTATCTGCAAGGTGATGAATGACTTGTCGAACAGTCCACCCGCCTGGACGATAAGGTGTATCAAGCTGTTCATTATCTAAGTCTTTTACAGCATCTTGTAATAATTTTGGTAAATCTTCAATCTCTTTTATCCAATCATCTGTAACACTGGTAGTCATCTCACCTTTGTATTCAAATTTTCCAATTGGGTATTTTATATCCATCTATTATTCCTCCCCTAAGTCACTTGTCATTTTTTTTGCTAACTTAATCTGCTGCTTTCACCTTCGCAAGAGCGATTTCATGAGTGAAAGCTGACTTTTTGCATAACATTCACCTCTTTGTCTGAACTAACCGTATTAATCATAGTTTTATGGTTAGTATGATATAGATTATTATTTAACCTGTCAATAGACTTTTATGAGGTTAGTTAAAAGTGCTCTTTTAATCCTTTAATGAAACAACCTATTAGCAACTAACCTTCACTCAACTATATAACCTTTTATTGAACAACATGACTGTAGCCAACTTTATTTTAAGTTGAAAAATTTTCAACTGTCATTTTAAGATGGCATGTGACTTTTTGTTTATGACGTCTTTTGGTCATCGGAAATGACGCATTAAGAGGGGATAAATATTAAGCTGTAATTAAAAAGCCGATTCCTCATTTTTTAAGGGATCGGCTGATTTAAAGTTTATTCTACAATTACGACGTTCGGAATAACTAAGATATGTCTCAAAATCACTGAATTGTCCTTACACTAACGCACCTGTTTACTTTAAGGTAAATCTTTACATAATTGTAGTCTTAGCCACTTCAACTGTCTTTCAACCCCTTCCGCTGAACCGTTTGATAGCTTCTTCGGTCACTGGCTGGAAGAGGTTAACGAGGTTTCCGTCGGGATCACGGAACAGCACAGCACGGTTTCCCCACGGCATCGTGGTCGGTTCCTTTACCCACTCGTCGACAAATGGTTTCAAGCGCTCATATTCGGCATCGACATTGTGGACGCGGAACTCGATGATGACAGTGTGATTGTCGGCTGCCACTGCCGATCCAGCGCCAAACAGGGGCACCGTCTCCGAGTGGCCGATCGCAAGGGTGCACGATGGAATAATGAATTCGGCAAAGACTGGCGCGGGGCGTTCCGCTGAAACACCCAAGACTTTTTCATAGAACTTTACAAGACGATCCACGTCGTCGGTAATGATGCGTACAGATGCAAAATTCATGAGATAACATCCTTCCTTTAATAAAATGATACAATATCGTATCAAATCATTTTGGGCCTGAACCAGTGAAGTTTCCGTAAAGGCCCGATTTAATCAGAAACTGAACCATTTGGTTCTACTGGCTGTTGCTCAATTGATCCATAGTGAAATGAATTAATTCCTGTGGACGTTCAATGGCGGTATGCCCAAACTGAATCAGGACATTTTCGTATGTATCCCTCACCCCTTTATGTTTATTTACTCCGATTATAAAACGACGCTACTGACAACAGTATGTCAGTAGCGTCTAAACATTTTTTGGGCTTCCTCACGAATCCGATTTCGAAATGATTCTGGCTCCAATACCATCACATCCGCTCCCCAGCCAAGCACCCATTGTAACAATTCTTCAAGTTGACGAACACGTAAGACCACATGCAATCCATCTGGATGCTCTTCCATATCCTCTATGTAATGATAGTTCGATTCTTTCACCTTATCTGCGATATCATGGTTAAATAAAAGGCGAACTAGCAAGTGTCGATCATCAGGAGGGGTATATTCTTTTAAGTTAAAATGCCTTGGCAGTTCGAATCGTTCTCCCAGATCGATAAGTTCCGTCATTCGGGACAACCGGAAATGGCGAATGTCTTGGCGCAGATCACATCGGGCAACGAGCATCCATGATCCTTGAACGAGCACTAATCCATAGGGAGCAACGGTACGAACACTATGGCGATTCCCCTCGGAATCTGCAAATCTTTTTGCATAATGAAAGCTGATCTTTCTCTCGTCTAATATCGCTCGGCGGATCTTTTCTAGATATTCTTTTTCTTTTGACTGCTTAACCTGTATGTCAGAAGTGAGCAAACGCAAAGCCTTGCGTATACGAGATGTTTCATTGCGTACATTCTCTGGTAGAATGGCTTCAATTTTGCCACGGGCACCTTGAGCATTGATGCGATACTCATCATCAAATCTTTGTTCGATAAAGTCCGTTCCAATCAGCAAGCTCACAGCTTCTGGTACCGTGAAACTGATTGGCGGCAGGAAATAGCCTTTCATCAGGGAATATCCTGTCCCGGGGGCTCCTATGATCGGCACGCCCGCTTCACTCAGCGCCTGGATGTCGCGGTAGATGGTCCGCACGCTAATTTCAAATAGGGTTGCCAAATCTTCGGCCCGTACAACCTCTTTACGTTGCAGCTCCAGCACGATGGCTAACAAACGATCTGTTTTGTTCATTAGTTACCCCCATGAATATTTACTGTAAAATAAACATACCACATCTTAATGGAGAAGATAATTTAGTAAAACTAGAATTGTTGGACAAGGTTGTGTATGGGGATCAAGGGGGAAACTCTACAAAATAAGGCTAGAGTTCTAAATTAATAGAAAACCCTATAGAAAAAAGGCAAGTAATTGGCTTGCCTTCTTTAAGTGCACCGGTATGGTTTCAATATACAGGATGAAAATCGTGACCAACGAATGAAAAGAAGTCTGATATTCCCTATATAATTTTCCTTCGGGTTTATAGATAAATATGATAACCTACATAACAAAGATAAACGACTAACACGGTAAAAAATCCTTGTTCAATTGCACCGCCAGTACGAATTCCACCAGGTATACCTATATGGATTTTTAAAGGCCATAAAAACTTAATTCCCTGTTTTGTGAGCATATCCAGGATCATATGACTGAACATTCCCAGCAAGATCCCTAATTCAATATCTTTAGGCCAGGAAGTCTGCTGAAATAAGAAGAATGCTAAAACTAAAAACAAAAGACTATGAGTAAAGGAACGATGACCGAATACTGTACTAACTATATTATCAATCAACGGTATCTTTCGGCCTATAGTTGAACCGGTGTGGTCGATATCCGGTATTAAAGCACCCAAAGCTAAACTACCAAAAAAAAGAGCTTCATGGCCAACGGTTCCTCCCAAGTTTAAATATAGAGCGCCAGCTGCTAAGCCCCCAACAATATGTGTTTTACCTTCCATGTTTCTCCCCTATTCTTTGCTAATCATTTCTATAATTTCAGTATGAATTAGCTTTTGATTTAAATCAACCAGACTTGTTTTCCTTTAAGATACAAAGTTTTAATGATCTTTTTCTGATAGAAAGAATAGCAGAGATAGTCGTAGAGAACAAATGTAATTCGAAGCCAGACTGATAAGGGTAAATAAGAGATCAGTCCAAAACACCCATCTTACTTTGCAGTCTGTGTCAACTTTGGTATTGCAGACTGGAACAACATTAAGAAATTGCCTGGAAGCAATAAATATAGACCTAATCATTAGTTGTTCAAGTGCCATTTTTTGGCTGGAAGCATGAATAGATCTTGTGTATAAAAGAAGAGCCCCCGAAATCTTTCCGGAGGCAGCTACAACTAGTTAGGAAGTCATCGCATATTTTTTTCGAACCCAGCCAACAATCAACAAAAGTAAAGGGATCCCAATCATGTTGATGGGAAAGACATAGGGCAGCCAAAAGAACTTGTCATAGTATTGAGCGAAGATGTTAATATTTTTAATCGACATAGCCACTATGAAGGATATAGGAGCAAGAAACCATGCCACTTTGCGCCAATCCTTCAAATGAAACCATTGGGCCGTTCCATAACTAGCAATAAACATATATAAAGCCAACTTCACAAAGATACTGAAATACCAGATGATCACAATGAGAATATCAACATTTTGAATAAACTCCATGACGGAAATGTACCGGCTTAATTCATAAAAAGGATATAGCAGACTGGAAGGCAGTGCTGGGCCGAATGTGAAAATCACTGCCAATGTTCCGATCGTGACCATGAAGACGGCCGTTCCGATTCCCCACATTGCCCGCGATGAAGCTTGGTTAGGTTGATCCATAAAGTAAACGAACATCGTCATCATCACAGACTCACCAAAAAACGAGGCCATTGGAGTGTAGGAAGCTTTAAGAATAACCGATAATCCAGAATCTTGGTAAATGGGAAGCATTTGATGCCAATCCATATCTTTTATATCTAAAAATATTAAGACGGTGACCATCAAAAGTACCATAGGACCAACGATTTCACTTAAGCGTCCAATCCCTTCAATTCCTCCTTGGTAAATAATTAAAACAAGCAATAACATCACAGTGAATACAATGACCCATAAAGGAGTCTGTTGAAACAACGCCGTAATAATGAAATCCCCGAATTCACGAACGATTAAACCGATGACTGAATACCATTGGATGAAAAAAGGAATCATAATCAATTTTCCGGGCCATTTGCCGAGTATTGTTTGACTATATTCAATTATAGTTTGTCCCGGATATAGAGAACTTACGGAAGTGGCCAGTAAGGAGATGGCAATCCCAGCAATTCCGGCAATCATCATCGAGATCCATGCATCTTGTTTTGCTACACGGATCGTAGAAGATATGGTTAGAAGCAAAGAATTCCCCACTTCTAATGTAAACAGCATCCAAAAGATTTGCGTGCCAGAGATCTTCATTGAATTTCGCACAATCCATATAGCTCCTTATTTCTTGATATCGCTGTTATTTAATTGCATCGATGGTCCTGTCAGACCCACTCGCCGAATAACCAGACTGGCATGGACAGACATTTGCACTTCTCGAAATTGCTTGTCCCAATTTTTCTTTAATCCTTTCCATTGGGAGGGATATTTTTGATGAATCGCCTCACCAATACCAAATATATCTGTTCCATATTGTGTCTGAACCCTTTTAAGGGTTTGGGAAGCTTGATTTTCGGTTGCTTTTTCGAAAACATGTTCCAAAAGAGTAAGATTTTTTGCTTGCGTCAGATCTAACTTCGTATTGTTCTCCCGAATGACTCCTTCACCAGAAAGAACAATATCACATTTTATGGTGCGGCCTTGTATGGAGGGTTTGATTTTTCTGTTCAATTTTGTTAAAAATAAACCGGCATTGCCGGTTCCTTGTGGCATATTGGCAGTAAGTATATGTTGGTTTAAACGATCGATAATCCAAAGAAACATTTTTTGTTCAGATGGATTTAAAAACCCGATCAACTGAAGGTTTTTGTTGAAAATTCCAATACCTGTAACTTCAAATCCTTTGGAGCTACCAGTAAGGTTAATTACAGGCAAGGTTGGATTAATTCCCTCACTTGTAGCAGCCTTAAGAAAATTTAATAAGGACGTATCTCCCATTCCGCCTATTTGCATGTGTTCTTTCAGAGCCCCGAGTGCTGGGATACTTTCTAACGGGTAGGATGCTTCGAGAAACTGCTTTGCCGTATGGCCCTTCACAATGAGTGCATCGGCACGTAAGCGAATTTCAGGATCACGGCTATAAGTATCCAATATAGGCGCAAGACCTTGTTTGGCCAATTTTTCTCCTAACAAAATCACGCGGCGGTGCCCCCGAAAAACTTCTCTTGATAATTTCGTCTGCATTTTTTGTACGGCTTCAAGTGTGTCCTTTCCAGTTCCTGTTTCGATAAAAAATGACTTTCCTTTTCCGCCTCCCCCTCCAGTCTGACTCGTTCCAACATTTGAAGGAATAATAAATTGGGCGGTGATTCGAATCTGGTTATTCTTTTCTTTATCGAGTCCCCAGCCCAATTCTATGGCAAGATCGTTTAATTCTTTCCGATCCCAGCAGCCAGACAAGAAGAACAAAGCAATGACCATTATCATGAATAGTGTCTTGTTTCGGCTCATTCATTCAGTCCTCCTTTTCTCGGACCGGGCTGTTGTCCCTCTGGAATGCGCTCTTTCTCTTCTCCAACTATCAATTTAGGTCTGTGTGTCATGTTCCACCTAGGTGATCGGATTAATACATCTTTTAGGCCGCGAGGAATCTGCGGAGCAATTGGACTTAAGTATGGAATTCCAAAAGAACGAATGTTTGTTAAATGAATGATAATGGCAAGAGCTCCACAGGCAACACCGTAAAGTCCCAGCATTCCTGCCAAAAACAGCATTGGAAAGCGAAGCATCCGATAGGCTGTACCAAGGTTGTAGCGTGGAAAAGAAAACGACGCAATACCAGTGGTAGCTACGATAATGACCATAGGGGCTGATATAATGCCTGCTTCAACGGCGGCCTGTCCAATGACAAGCGCCCCCACGATACTGACGGCAGATCCAATGGGCTTTGGCAATCGAACACCCGCTTCCCGCAAACCTTCAAATAAAAATTCCATCATTAGTGCTTCTACTACCGCAGGAAATGGAATGCCTTCCCGTGCAGCTGCGACACTGATTAATAAGCTTGTCGGGATCAATTGCGGATGATAGGTTGTTATGGCAACATAAAGAGAAGGAAGAAATAATGAAATATTAATTAATACAAAACGAATCCATCGAATAAAGGTTGTATAAAGAGCACGTTCATAATAATCCTCTGCCGCTAACACCCCTGTCCAAAATGTCATGGGAGCAATAAGAACGAAAGGAGTGTTGTCCACGAAGATGGCGACTTTCCCTTCTAATAGACTGGCGCACACAACATCCGGCCGCTCGGTATTCTGAATTTGGGGGAAAGGAGAAAAAGGCATGTCCTCGATAAACTCTTCAATAAAAGCAGATTCTAAAACACCATCTATTTGAATTCGCAGCACCCTTTGACGTACTTCCTCCAAAACTGGATCTTGAACAATTCCTTCTATGTAGGCAATCACCACATCAGTCTGCGATAAATCCCCGATCGAAGCGGATTCCATCTTTAGTCTTGGGCTCCTAATTCTTCGCCGGACAAGATTTGTATTGACTCTGAGGGTTTCTGTAAATCCGTCCCGTGGGCCGCGAACAACAAGCTCAGCACTAGGTTCTTCAATACTTCGTTTCTCAAACCCTTTTATATCAGCAAGAAGTGCCTGACTTTCTCCTTCCACTAGAACGGCAAGATTCGCTTTCAAAATCCCCTGAATGACCTCATGAATCGTAGAATAAGCATCTACCTTCGAAAAGGCAATAAGCCTGTCTTGAACAATTTTTCCTACTGACCCTGCATCCTTTAATCCATTAGGCATACCTTCAAACATCATAGGTTTTATTAAAACTTGGTCTAACGTCTTCATCTCCACTAAACCATCGACATAAACGAGAAGCATTTTGGCTTGTTCATTGATGATAATAGTTCGGAAAACAATGTCAGAGCAATTTTCAAAAATTTGTTTTAAAGCCTGTTCATTTTCGGTTAGGGACGTATGGAGCACTCCATCTTGAACATTAGGAGGAAGTTCGCTGCTACGCTCCAGTTCTTGAATGGCTTTTTTCAAAGGCTTTATCTTTCGAAATGTTTTCATCATACGATCTCCCTAAAAGTAGGATGTATGTAGAATTCCCCAGTTCATCATTTTTTTCCCTTTGTTAAAGTGTTTCACCCCATTTTGGAAATTATGCAAATGTTTCCTGAAATGGCTGAACAGGGAGGTTGAAACAGACAATGTATGTAGTAGATCCGTTTTCCCCTACATAGAAGAGTACTAAAAATGGATAGAATATTTACCAGAATTGGTAGATAGAGACGGAGTGAAAAAATTGGACATCAACAGCAATAGATTGACATCCCCTGAAATCACAAATTTACATTTGCAATTTATCCAGGAAACCATTTCTATTTGTGTTAGTAAGCATGTATTAGCAACGGTTAAAGATCCGGAAGTTCGCTCCTTATTTGAATTCTCATTGGGGTTATCAGAAAACCATGTAAAAGCTTTAGAGAATTTTTTCAAACTGGAGAATTTCCCTGTACCAGATGGATTCAGAGAAAAAGACGTAAATCTTGATTCTCCACCATTATTTGTCGATACTTTTTGGTTAAACTATTTACACACGTTGAGCCATACGGGGTTAACTGGTTATAGCCTTGCTTTCGGCAACTCTTTACGGCAGGATATACAGGATTATTATTATCAATGTAATATTGATGCCATGGAAGTACACAAAAAAACGATTAGCACTCTTGTAGCTAAAGGGCTTTATGAAAAACCCCCACACTTTTCTACCCCAAAAAGAGTAGAATATATAACAAGCTTTAGCTACTCCTTCGACGTGATAGGGAAGAAACGACCTTTAAATACAGCTGAAGCTGGAAGCGTGTTTTTTAATTTATCCAAAACCCGCTTGGCAAAGGCTCTTACGATCGGATTTATTCAAGTTGTAAAAAATAAGGATTTTCGTAAATTCCTTGAATCAAACCTGCGTGATATTAATCAAAACTATGGAATCTTTTCTTCCATATTACAAGAGGCCAATTTGAAGGTACCTAAATTATTGGATACATATGTTACAAATTCAACTGTTGCACCTTTCTCGGATCGATTAATGGCGAATATAGCAGGTTTCTTGGCGTCAGCAGCCATATCCTATTATGGAACTGCTTTGGTTTCAAGTATGAGAATTGATTTAATTGTCCATTGTGAGGCTGCGATATTAGGGGGATTAAAACAATTATCTAAATTTGGGAATGTGGCTGTTAATAATGGCTGGATTGAAAAACTGCCGCAAGCAGATGACCGAAAAGAATTACCAATCAACTAAATAGTATTCATGGAACAGCTTGCAGGCCGACTGTCAGCAAGCTGAGCTTAAACAACAGCATGAAGAGAGCTAAAAAGCTTGATAAGTTGCGATTAATATGTTAATATTCTGAAAATTTACTTTTTAAGGAGGGGGATTACGATAAGGTATGTCACATTAACTGAAATTTATCAGCACCATATTGCACAGAAGTATTTATCCCGGTCAGGTCTAGCACATGCCATTGCGTGCGCTTATCATGCATTTAAATTGGCAAAACAGAGAAATGTCTCTGTTGACCTGGCCACGAAAGCCGCCTTCCTCCATGATATGGGCCATTATACTTGGTATCGAAATGGAAAATGGGATTACGACTTATATAAACAAAATGATATTCACGCCATAAAAGGCGCGGAAAGAGCCCATAAATTATTGATTCGCTTGGGCGAAAACCCTCGGTATGCCAGAGATATTGCATTTGCGATCTTATTCCACACAGACTCCTATATCAAAGACAGTTATATAAAGCGTACCCCTCTGCAGGAAATTACAAAGCTTGCTGATGAAATGGACGAGGAGGAAGGCGGGCTGCATCATTACCGCCAAATCGACCAAGAAAGAGCCCTCCGAATGATTGAGAAATTAGACCAGATGGTGGAAGAGGAAATGGATACCTCAAAGAACGAGGGAATTTAGTGATTTATGAGTTTGCTGCAGGGCAGCAGCCTCTTTTTTTGTCATAAAATAATTGTATATTTATACTAATGATTGTAAAATTATACAGTATTTAAATTGAGGAGGGACGTGTATTGGAACTTTTAGTGGAATCAACGAATCTCAAAGACTATTTGAAAGAGTCGCCTGTCGTGGATTTTTCTCATCCTGCTATTAAGGAAATGATCGCTGCGCTGTTTCAAGACAGCCAGACAGAAGCGGAAAAGGCAAAGATTGCTTTTGAGTTTGTAAGAGACAAAATTGCACATTCATGGGATATACAGAGTACAACTATTACCTGCAAAGCATCAGAAGTACTTTTATTCAAAGAAGGGATTTGCTATGCAAAATCTAATTTACTGGCCGCCCTGCTAAGATCACAAGGGATCCCGACAGGCTTCTGCTACCAACGACTCATGTTATTCGACACCCCAGAAAAAGGCTATGCACTTCACACACTAAATGGTGTGTATCTTCAGTCATTAGATCGCTGGATTCGCTTAGATGCTCGGGGA